>JBFIXY010000030.1:0-11271 GCA_041605655.1 Planococcus sp. (in: firmicutes)
AGAATAGCGGTGGTGACTTCTTCTTCGCGATGAGCGGGCAGGCAGTGCATGAAGATGTAATCGTTATTGGCGTGTTGAACAAGTTCTTCATTAACTTGAAAACCCTGAAAATGCTCCATTCGCTCGAGTGCTTCCGCTTCTTGACCCATGCTGGCCCATACATCCGTGTAGATGATGTCACAGCCTAGTACTGCTTCGACAGGGTCTGTCGTTACGTGAATGTTTGCGCCGGTCTGCAGCGCGATAGTTTGTGCCAACGCCACCATTTCCGGTTTCGGTGCGTAGGCAGCGGGCGAGGCAATGGTGATATCCAACCCGACTTTCGCTGCACCGATCATCAATGAATTCGACATATTGTTAGCATCGCCGATATAAGCCATCTTCTTGCCGGCAAAACCGCCGAAATGTTCTTGGATCGTTAACAAATCAGCGAGTACTTGGCAGGGGTGAAAATCATCAGTCAAACCGTTGATAACCGGCACGCTGCTATTGGCAGCGAATTCCTCAACCGTCTCTTGGTGGAACGTACGGATCATCACGCCGTCAAGGTAGCCAGATAAGACCTGTGCTGTATCGGCAATCGTTTCGCCACGACCCATTTGAATATCGCGGGTGCTTAAATGCAGCGCGTGTCCGCCAAGCTGCAGCATGCCCGCTTCGAATGATACGCGTGTGCGCGTTGATGATTTTTCGAAAATCATGCCGAGTACTTTTCCTTGCAGCAACGGCAAGTGTTTATTTTCAGGCTTTTTCAATTCTGCCGCAAGTGCGAGCAGCTCCAAAATTTCATCGGTGCTGTAGTCCTTCAGCGACAATAGGTGGTTCTGAGTCATTTGTGTAGCGGATAACATGGTGGTCATTGTCATTACGCAAGCACTCCTTTCGTTGATCCGTGCATATGTGTTACGGCTTGTTGGAAAGCTTCGATGGTTTCGCGTCTTGTCCAGATATGGAGACGGTGGAGGGCTGCTTGAGCCGCTTGTACTTTATCCGGGTCTTGTGTCAGGTCGATATAGGCTTTTTTATCAGTTGATGTGAGCCAATCATCAAAGGACTGCGATGTTTCTGTATGGAATACGAAACCGCAATTTAGCCAGAAATCCATGTCGATCAACGGCAAGGATTCGGCGGTGATGAAAATTGTGCCGCCGCCTTCAAGGTTCGTTAATTGCTGTGAAGCACCGACGAGCGCTTTGAACATTGCGACGCCGGCATCCTCGCTTTGGCCGATAACTTCGCCAGTCGACATCATTTCAGGCGACAGCACCGGTGACAAAAGCGGTAATTTGATATGCGAGAAGACAGGTGCTTTGACCGTGAATTCAGGTTGCCCGTTATAATCTTTTTCAACGCCGAGCTCCTCAAAAGGTATACCGAGCATTAACGCAGTAGCGTGTTGAACAAGCGGAACGCCGGTCACTTTAGCGCTGATAGGCGCTGTACGCGAAGCCCGTGGGTTGATTTCCATGACGAACAAGCGGCCTTGTTCATAGACAAATTGGATATTGAACAAGCCGGTGTAAGCCATGTTGGCCGCGATGTGCTTCGCGGTTGTTGAGATCTCTTCGAGTTCATGAGCTGACAACGTAACGGGCGGTGTAATTGAAATGCTGTCTCCTGAATGAACGCCAGTGCCTTCGATGTGTTCAAAGATGGCAGATACCCACACGTTTTCACCGTCTGTCAGAATGTCGGCTTCCACTTCTTTACCGGTGATGAAATGATCGACCAATACGGGAAACACGATTTTTGTGTGGGCGAGCCATTGCGCAAGTTCGGTTTCATTATGCAAAACGGTCATTCCTTTACCGCCGATCACATAAGACGGGCGAAGGAGGATCGGGTATCCAAGTTTCTGTACGAATTGCGGAACTTCCTCAGGAGATTCGGCAGTATAGCTTGGAATGGCTGGAAGTCCGACCGATCTGAGAAACGAATAAAACCGGTCGCGGTCTTCCATTTGATCCAGTAAATCGACAGTTGAACCGAGCACCGTGATGCCCGCTTCTTCCAACTCGGCCGCCACATTCAAGGAGGTCTGTCCACCGAACTGGACAATGACGTTCGTGATGCCCTCGAAGTCAAGGACGTTCAAAATGTCTTCGGCTGCCATCGGTTCGAAATACAAGGCATCGGCGATTTCGTAATCGGTGCTGACGGTTTCAGGGTTGTTATTGATCATCACTGCTTCATAGCCGAGTTTCTGCAATGCCATGACGCTGTGAACGCAACAATAATCGAACTCAATTCCCTGGCCAATCCGGATAGGTCCTGATCCAATGACGGCTACCTTTTTCGGGTTGGCTGAACGCTTATCGGACGAGCCGTGCCAAGTGGAATAAAAGTAATTCGTCTGTGAGCGGAACTCCGCTGCACAAGTATCAATAACGCGGTAAGCGGGCGACATGCCCCAACTTTTACGTTGTCCCCAAATTTCTGAAGCGGGGATATCCCATAAATCGGCCAGTTGGCGATCGCTAAAACCGAGCGCTTTCGCTTGGAGCAGGCGCGAATAAGTCATATCGTTCCATGACAGCAATTGAAGCTTGCGCCACTCGTCAACAATTCGCTTAAGCACGTAGAGGAAATAAGGCGCAATCGCTGTTAATTGATGCAGGTGAGCCGTGCTTTTATTGCGGACCAACAATTCGAATAATACAAACAGACGGCGGTCATCTGCATCGACGGCGAGTTGTTCCAATTGAGTTGTTGGCATTTCAGCCAACGCGGGTAGACGGAAACCATCAAGCGGCAAATCTAACGAGCGCACAGCTTTCAGGAAGGCTGCTTCCATACTGCGTTCAATCGCCATCACTTCGCCAGTCGCTTTCATTTGGGTGCCAAGAGAACGATTGGCGTCCTGAAATTGATCGAACGGCCAACGCGGAATTTTGACAACCGCGTAATCGAGCGCCGGTTCAAAACTGGCGAACGTCGTGCCGGTTACTGGATTTTTCAGTTCCGCCAGCAAATAGCCGAGTGCAAGCTTAGCGGCGATTTTAGCGATCGGATAGCCAGTCGCTTTTGATGCCAATGCAGACGACCTGCTGACCCGCGGATTTACTTCGATCAAGTAATACGTAGAGTTTTCCGGATGGAGTGCAAATTGCACATTGCATGCACCGATGATGCCAAGTGCTTCGATAATATGAATGGAGGCAGTGCGCAGCAAGTGGTACTCACGGTCATTCATTGTTTGGCTCGGCGCCACTACGATGGAATCTCCGGTATGGATGCCGACCGGATCCATATTTTCCATATTGCAAATCGTAATGCACGTTCCCGCTGCATCGCGCATCACTTCGTACTCGATTTCCTTGTAACCGGCGATGCTTTTTTCTACCAAACATTGCTTGATTGGGCTAGCGCTCAGTCCTTGCTGCACAAGTGTTATATAAGCCGCTTTATCCTGAGCGATGCCGCCGCCAAAGCCCCCGAGCGTATAAGCGGGGCGAACGATGAGTGGAAAGCCTACGCTATTAGCGAATTGCAGAGCGCTATCGGTGGAATAGACGATCGCACTTTGTGGAACAGGTTCGTTCAATTCGTTCATCAGCGACCGGAATTGTTCACGGTCTTCAGCTTGCTTGATTGAATCGATATTAGTGCCAAGCAAACGAACATTATACTTAGAGAGGACGCCGGAATCCGACAATGCCATAGCTAAGTTCAATCCGGTTTGTCCGCCGACTGTAGCCAATAAGCCATCCGGTCGCTCTTTTTCAATAATGGCAGTCAGGCTGTCCACTGTCAGTGGTTCGAAATAGACTTTGTCTGACATGCTTTTATCTGTCATGATGGTGGCTGGATTATTATTGACGAGGATGACCTCAATGCCTTCCTCTTTGAGTGCAAGGCATGCTTGGGTGCCGGAATAATCGAATTCCGCGGCTTGGCCGATAACAATCGCGCCCGATCCAATAACCAATACTTTTTTTATCGTGTGTTGCTTAGGCATACATTTTCACCTTCTTTTTCTGCTCGGAAGCGGTTAGGAACTGGCTGAATAGCGCCAGATGATCTGCGGGTCCAGGGGCTGCCTCCGGATGGAATTGAACAGTCAGCAACGGAAGCTCTTCATGGAACAGACCTTCGATGCTGCCATCATTGACGTTTTTATAAAGAATCGATAAAGGCGTTTCGCTGATACTGGCATCTTCGACGACGTAGCTATGATTCTGTGAACTCATGGAAACTTGCTGCGTTTTCACGTTCATAACGGGGTGGTTTGCTCCTCGGTGGCCGAATGCCAATTTGGTGGTCTTTGCCCCGAAGCTAGAAGCAAGCACTTGATGACCGAGGCAAATACCGAATGTCGGGTAACGTTCTGCCCAATCCCGGTATATCGGAAACAGCGGCGCTAGCGCAGCCGGATCGCCAGGACCGTTGGAAAACAACAGTCCGTCCAGTTCCAGTTCATCCAATTCCTTTGTTGGCAGAGTGTGTGGTATGATGCTGACTTTGCATTTGCGCTGCAGCAATTCCGTTAAGATAGAAGATTTATAATGGAAGTCGATCAATCCGATGTGAAGATTTCCTTCGCCGAATGCGATGATTTCAGTAGCTTGACCGCCGTCCGTGAAAAAGTCAGTCTGGACAGGCTGCCACTCAGCGACTTGGTCGGGAGCGGAGCTCAAATGCGATTGCATCGTACCTGATTCGCGCACAGCTTGGATGATGGAACGGGTATCTGCCCCGCTCAAAATAGGCACGTGGGCTTTTTCTGCGAATTTTGCTAGAGTCATTGCTCCTTTGCCGACAGGTCCATCGTAAAGTTCGGCGACGACAATTCCGGCAGCTTGGATTTTTTCCGATTGGATATGTGCGGGGTCAACGCCATATTGCCCGATCAATGGATATGAAAAAACAATCACCTGTCCTCTATAAGAGGGGTCTGTTAATACTTCTTCGTATCCAGTCATTCCGGTAAAGAAAACAATTTCGCCTTGTACAACACCTGAATCCCCGTGCCAATGCCCTTTAAAAGCTTCCCCATTTGCGAGCGACAACAATCCTGTCATATTTCCGCCTCCTACTATATTATTCACTATTAATGCATATTTATTAATCTAATAAAAAGTGAATTCAAATTAAACCTCTTATTAATAAGAACTTCTGAAGAGATACTAGTATTATAGACTGCATAAAAATTAAGTCAATAGTATTTTTATTAATAATTATTCAGGGTTATCTAAATGAAAGACTGTAAATGCTTGAAAAAGGACACAAAATGCAAAAAAATCTTATAAAATTTCCCATTATCGTGTATAATGGCATCAAAGTGAGTGGAAGGAGGAAGTGTCGTGGGTTTGAAGGGAAAGAAGAATGTAGGTAATCCGGAAGTCGCTTCAATACGAAATGACTACGTCCGCTCCGTTGAACGGCAGGAAAAACGCCAGCAGGCGCATAAAGTCCGCCTTTTCAGAAGGCTATCAGTATTCGGTGTGGTGTTTTTGCTAGCCGTTATATGGATAGGTACCACGCTTTATGGGCAATCACAGAGTATCGCGGAAAAAGAAGTTCAGCGTGCTGAAACGTTGGCAGCATTGCAAGAAGTGGAAAAAGAGCAGGCGCAGTTAAAAGAGCAGATCATATTATTGAATGATGATGATTACATAGCAAAATTGGCGCGCAAAGAATATTTCTTGTCCGATGAGGGTGAAATCATTTTCACGATGCCAAAAGCAGAAGACAAAAAAGAAGAAGATGCAGATAAAGAAGAGTAGTCGGTTGACACTCTTTTTTTGCTGATTATAATAAAAAGTGTTATAATAAAATTCGGGCAACGTCCCGCATCAATGAGTTTTTTGGCCCCCGCATGGCGGTCATCTTAATTTTTAAGGAGGAGCATTTTTTCTATGTCGATTGAAGTAGGCAGCAAGTTAGAAGGTAAAGTAACAGGTATCACAAATTTCGGAGCATTCGTTCAGTTACCAACTGGTGCAACAGGCCTCGTGCATATCAGTGAAGTCGCAGACAATTACGTTAAAGATATCAATGATCATCTTAAAGTCGGCGAAATGGTGGAAGTGAAAGTGATGAATGTGGAAGCAGACGGTAAAATCGGTCTGTCCATCCGCAAAGCGAAACCCCAGCCAGAAGGCGCTCCGCAGCGTCCAGAACGCCCGCAGCGTCCGCGTCCAAGCAACAACCGTTCGTTTGAGCGCGCTCCAAAAGAAAACTTCGAAACGAAAATGGCGAAGTTTCTGAAAGAAAGTGAAGAGAACATGACTTCATTAAAACGCGCTACAGAATCTAAGCGTGGCGGCCGCGGTGCTAGAAGAGGCTAACTTGCTAGCTGTTTTAATAGCATAGAAAAATGCTTCATGACAGCTTCACAATTGAAACTGAAACGCTTCTCCGTCGTGGGGAGCGTTTTTTTTATAAAGTGCAAGAGGCGATAAAACACAAAAAAAGCAGCATCCTTTGTCAGGATGCTGCTTTTAATAACTATGATGGCGGCAGAGGGGATCGAACCCCCGACCTCACGGGTATGAACCGTACGCTCTAGCCAGCTGAGCTACGCCGCCTTGTTCAAACGAACATTTTAAATCATACTATCGAACGGGCCAGGTGTCAATTGAATTCGGTAAAATATTTTCGGGGCTAAGCTTTCTGCGAAAAGATTGAAAGCCCAAATGAGGTGAACGCATGACAATGTATCAAAAGAAAATGGCGGTCTATATCAAAAAACATCAATTACTTACGGATGGAGACCATATCCTCGTCGGTTGTTCAGGTGGCATCGACTCGCTTGTGCTGCTGCATTTTTTGAAAGTGAACGAGAAAATTTTTGGTATCACAGTAGCGGCTGTTCATGTCAATCACATGCTGCGCGGCGAAGAATCGGACGAAGACTGCAGATTTACTGAAGAAACTTGCCGGCGTTGGGGCGTTCCTTTCTTCAGTCGGAGCATTCCAATCCCGACTATTCTAGAGATCGAGGGCGGTAATAAACAACAAGTGTGCCGGAACGAACGCTATGCATATTTCAAAGAAGTGATGACGGCTGAAAATTCACGGAAATTTGCTACTGCACACCACGCTGATGACCAGCTTGAAACAGTGCTAATGGCCGGCATGAGAGGGTCGCTGCAGTCTGGCTCTTTCGGTATGCCATTGCGCCGACCGTTCGGTGAAGGCGAGCTCATCCGTCCGCAATTCGCGGTGACGAAAGAGGAGATAGCCGATTATGCCAGACATCACGGCATTGTACATCGGGAAGATTCCAGCAATGCAGAACCTATTTATACCCGCAACCGCGTTCGGGAGGCGATCATTCCTTTGTTGAAAAAAGAAGAGCCGACTGTTTCCGCTCATTTTGTTGAACTTGCGGAGACGTTGCAAGAAGATCAGCGTTTTTTGGAACAGCTGGCATATGAACAAGTGGAAGAAATGGTTCATTGGATAGGTGGGGAACTGCACCTATCGGCGGAAAGCTTTAGAAATGGAGCACTTGCTTTACAAAAAAGAGTGGTTCTAATACTATTAAACTATCTATATAATGAGCAACAAGTGTTGATAACAAGGCAATTGGTTGAACAAGTGCAAAATGCCATGCAAAGTTCAGCCGGCACTGTTTTCCTGCATTTGCCGCATAATTATAGGATGACGCGCCAATACGACGCGGTGTTCTTTAGCCGACAGCCGGTAAATCCAGCAACTGCAACACCTGTAACGGTCATTGCAGAGGATTGGACTGACGAAGTGAGAGGGTTTCGCTATAAACTTCTACCTTTACGGTTGGCGAAGAAAGAAAAGAATGCTGTATTTTGGTATTTCACCGCATCTGGACACGACAGGATGGTCATCAGAAATCGCAAGCCTGGAGACCGGATCCAACTAGCCGGCATGCAACAACCCAAGAAGGTGGCGCGGTTGATGATTGATGAAAAAGTGCCTGTTTGTGAAAGAGAGAATTGGCCGGTCATTGCAACGGAAAAAGATGAAGTATTGCTGATTCCAGGACTGCGCCCATCCAGTTTTTTCAGTCGCGAACCGCGTGCTGGAGATGACTGGGTATTGATAGAACAACACGAGAAAACGCCAAAAGCGAATTATTAGGAGGCCCACCATGCTACAAAAAGACATTGAAGAAATATTGATCACTGAAGAAAGTCTACAAGAGAAGGCACGTGAATTAGGAGCAATTCTTGCACATGACTATCAAGATAAATATCCGCTGGCAATCGGGGTATTAAAAGGCGCAATGCCATTCATGGGTGATTTGATGAAGCGCATGGACAGTTATGTGGAAATGGACTTTATGGACGTTTCAAGTTACGGCAACGCAACCGTTTCTTCAGGTGAAGTGAAAATCATCAAAGATTTGAACGCCAGTGTTGAAGGCCGCGACTTATTGATCATCGAAGATATCATCGACAGTGGGCTGACGCTTAGTTATTTGGTGGATTTATTCAAATACCGCAAAGCGAAATCGATCAAAATTGTTACGTTGCTCGATAAGCCATCAGGCCGCAAAGTGGATTTGAAAGCCGATTATATCGGATTTGAAGTACCGGATGCGTTCGTTGTCGGTTACGGCTTGGACTACGCGGAAAAATACCGCAATCTTCCATATATTGGTGTCTTGAAACCCGCTATTTACAGCGAAGATCAAGAATAGTCAAAGGAAGTTCACACAATACGGATTCACCCGTGAAGCTAAGGGCTTTTCGTTGTATGCGGAAATGCTCGTATGTTAGTATTTAGTATAGTTTTGGGAAACTTTATGAGGAGGCTTGGGATGAATCGAATATTTCGATACACCATATTTTATCTACTGATCTTCCTAGTTATTATCGGTATTCTGGGGACATTCAATAATAGTAACCAACCGACTAACGAAATAGGATACACGGAATTCTTGGAAGCTGTCCAAGGCGGGACAATCACTGAAATCACCATCCAGCCTGACGCCAGTGTTTACGAAGTGACAGGGAAACTGAGCACATATGAAGACGATGAGACATTCGTCACGAATATTCCAGTTGAAAATGAAGCTTTGATTACGCAAATTGATGAAATTGCTACATCTGAAGGCGTGAATGTCAGCTTTTTGAAAGCGCCACAGACGAGCGGATGGGTTCAATTCTTCACAGGCATCATACCATTCATCATCATTTTCATTCTCTTCTTCTTCTTGTTGAACCAATCACAAGGCGGCGGTGGCGGTCGAGTGATGAACTTCGGGAAAAGCAAAGCGAAGCTATATGATGACCAGAAACACAAAGTTCGTTTCAATGACGTAGCTGGAGCGGATGAAGAGAAGCAGGAACTAGTTGAAGTTGTAGACTTCTTGAAAGATCCTCGCCGTTTCGCAGATATCGGCGCTCGCATTCCGAAAGGGATTTTATTGGTTGGACCTCCGGGTACAGGTAAAACTCTTTTAGCTCGTGCAGTTGCTGGAGAAGCGGGCGTTCCCTTCTTCTCGATCAGTGGTTCGGATTTCGTTGAAATGTTCGTCGGCGTCGGGGCTTCCCGCGTTCGTGATCTTTTTGAAAATGCGAAGAAAAATTCACCATGTATCATCTTTATCGATGAGATTGATGCAGTCGGACGCCAGCGGGGCGCAGGCCTTGGCGGCGGTCACGATGAGCGTGAACAAACATTGAACCAATTGCTTGTAGAAATGGATGGCTTTGGCGCGAACGAAGGCGTCATCATCATCGCAGCTACAAACCGTCCGGATATCTTGGATCCGGCGCTTCTTCGTCCAGGCCGTTTTGACCGCCAGATTACAGTTGGCCGTCCAGACGTTAAAGGCCGCGAAGAAGTCTTGAAAGTGCACGCGCGCAACAAGCCTTTAGAGCCGACTGTCGATATGAAAGCTATCGCACAGCGCACTCCTGGATTCTCGGGAGCGGATTTGGAGAACTTGTTGAACGAGGCGGCTCTAGTAGCAGCCCGTCGCAATAAATTGAAAATCGATATGTCCGATATCGATGAAGCAACGGACCGCGTTATTGCGGGACCTGCTAAAAAGAATCGCGTCATTTCGAAAAAAGAACGCAATATCGTTGCATTCCACGAAGCTGGTCATACGGTTATCGGATTGGTGCTTGATGATGCGGAAACGGTTCATAAAGTGACGATCGTCCCTCGCGGACAAGCTGGCGGCTATGCGGTCATGCTTCCGAAAGAAGATCGCTACTTCATGACAAAACCGGAATTGCTTGATAAGATTGCCGGCTTGCTTGGCGGCCGTGTTGCGGAAGACTTGAGTTTCGGTGAAGTTTCAACTGGAGCGCATAATGACTTCCAACGTGCGACAGCCATCGCAAGAAGCATGGTTACTGAATACGGCATGAGCGATAAAATCGGACCGATTCAATTCGGTCAAGCACAAGGCGGCAATGTCTTCCTTGGACGTGATTTCAACTCAGACCAAAACTATTCAGATGCGATTGCATTTGAAATCGATCAAGAAATTCAACGCATCATTAAAGAGCAATACTTGCGCACGAAAGAGATTCTTACTGAAAACAAAGATCTTCTAGCGTTGATTGCAAATACATTGCTTGAAGTGGAAACGCTGGACGCGGGCCAAATTCTGCACTTGAAAGATCATGGCACGCTACCGGAACGTTCTTACGAAGCATTGAACGGCGATTTTGAAAAAGAAGCCGTAGATTTATCGAAAGATGAAGAGGTATCTGATGTAACGGGTGCACCGAACGACCCTTCCGCTGGTGATTTGCCGAAAGAAGGCGAAGCTGGGGAAACAACAGGTCCGATTCAAGAAGACCGTAAATAAGTAAGTGTTGCAAAACCGATTGATCTTTCCTTTTTGAGGACGGGTCAATCGGTTTTTTTATTTCTCTGAAAATATGGTATGATGTGTTGGAAAATCGTTGATAAGAGAGGGCTCAAATATGATTTTAGTAATGGATATCGGAAACACGAATATTGTTTTAGGTGTCTATGGAGAGCAAAAGTTATTACACCATTGGCGACTTGAAACTGACCGTCATAAAACAGAAGATGAATATGGTATGCAGATCAAAATGCTGCTAAACGACGCCAGTCTGGGATTTGAAGCGATTGATGGGATCATCATGTCTTCGGTCGTGCCGCCGATTATGTTTTCGCTGGAGCGGATGTGCCAGAAGTATTTTCATATAAAGCCGTTAATTGTAGGGCCGGGTGTAAAAACGGGCCTCAATATTAAATACGACAACCCGCGTGAAGTTGGAGCCGACCGGATTGTCAATGCAGTCGCAGCCATCCATGAATACGGCACGCCATTAATTATTGTCGATTTTGGAACGG
>JBFIXY010000031.1:0-10695 GCA_041605655.1 Planococcus sp. (in: firmicutes)
GGTCGTCCATCTTCAAGCCGTACTGGTTCAGCAGCAGGCGCTGGCCGTCGTCGTGAAGGCAGCACAAGTGGTGGAGGACGTCCTGGACGTACTCGCCGTCACGAATCATAAGAAAAGCGTAAGTGCCGGTTTAGCTCCGACCGGCATAAGGCGGACCAGCGAAGTGACGTTCTTTGTCATATAGCTGGGTCGACTTATGTCCCGAGGAGCTCGGCACTGAACTAGATCTTAAGAAAAGCGTAAGCTAGTATAAAGGCGGATGCGAAAACAGGAAACTGTTTTCGCATCCGCCTTTTTTGCGCTTTCAAACTGATGTACAATGAACTGAAACGCTTTAATGAATGAATCGTATACTAATGAAGAGAGAATAGAGAAGAGTGAGTATGGGGTGCAGGAGTTAAATTAGTCACGCGAAGAATAAATTAATATTAAGCAAAACATTTCAGTGAGTTTATTCTTTTTTATTTAATAACTTTGTTAGTTTCGTTGTTTGGCTTTATTGCTAGTAGGAAATGTAGTTAATTTCATTTGAAGAATTTGAGAGGCAGTAAGTATATAAAAATATTCGTACTATTAAATTAAATAAATGACTACTTGGTAAGGAAATGCTTTGAATGAAACGAAGGGTGGCGACTCCTGCGGGACAGCGAGGCAGACGAGACCCTGCAGGAGTGTAGCGACGAAGCGGCTCGGCGCTCGCCCGCGGAAAGCGTCCACCCGTAGTGGAATGAAAAGGGTATCGAAAGATTGAAGAATGGGGTGCAGCAAGTGAACAACCAACCTAAAAATCAAATCTCAAAAAAGGGATTAAAAGTTTGGCGGCTCTATGGTTTATTTGAAACATTAGTCATTGCTTTACTAGCAGCCGGAGCAACAGTATTGACGTATTTCTTCGAATGGCCAATGTGGCTTTACGCCATTTATGGAGCTGTAATTGTGTTATTTGGATTTTTACTTATTTATTTATTTCCGAAAATTCGTTGGCAGCGCTGGCGCTACGAAGTGCGCGAGCAGGAAATTGAGTTGCAGCATGGCTTGTTCATCATCCGCCGTACGCTAGTGCCGATGGTGCGCGTGCAGCACGTAGATACTTCACAAGGGCCGATTTTAAGAAAGTATAATTTGGCTGAAATTTCGATTTCGACAGCGGCTACTGTCCATACGATTCCTGCGCTAATCATGGAGGAAGCGGATGAACTGCGGGCGAGAATTTCGGTATTGGCAAGGGTGGCGGAAGATGATGTCTGAAACCCGTTATAAACTCCATCCATTGTCGGCATTTTTAAATTTTATTAAAGGGTTAAAAGACTTGATCGTGCCTTTTATCGTGATATTTGGGGTGAATCTCTTCCAAGAAGGCGGCATTTCGGGAATGTTTACCCAAGGGTGGGAAGGGTTGATCCCTTTTTTCATCGGTATAGTCGTCGTGCTCTTCACATTAGTGGCGGGAATCATCAAGTGGAAACGTTTTGTCTATTGGTTCGAAGAAGGCGAATTGCGCATTGAGTATGGGTTGTTTGTGAAGAAGAAACGTTATATTCCTTTTGATCGAATTCAAAGTCTGGATTATACCGAAGGGGTTTTTCATCGACTGCTCGGGTTGGTGAAGGTGAAAGTGGAAACTGCGGGTTCTGGAAAAGCTGGGGAGTCGGAAGCGGTTTTAACGGCAGTTAAACGTGAAGACGCTGATCGCATCGCTCAAAAAATGGAAGAAGCGAAGCGGGTCTTTCATAAAAAAGTGGAAAGTGATGAAGAAGCGCTGGCTATTCCAGTAGAATTGCAAGAGAAAAAAGAAGCGCGTGTGCTTTATCGCATGACACTGAAAGAATTGATCATTTTGGCGACAACTTCAAGTGGAATCGGGGTAGTACTGTCAGCTGTCGCTGTGTTCTTGTCGCAGTTCTCAGACATCCTGCCTTTTGAAGCGGTTTACGAGGAAGTTATCCTTTTCTTGCGTTTCGGGTATTTAATCGTGGCGCTTGTCATTTTCACCGTTTTAACAATTGCGTGGATCATCTCTGTGTTCCTCACGATTTTCGCGAATTATCAATTCACGATTCAGGCGGATGAGGACAATATCTACATTACACGGGGGTTGCTTGAGAAAAAGAAAATTTCAGTGCCGTTCAAACGTGTACAAGGAATTAAAATTACACAAAACCCGTTGCGAGAATGGTTTGGCTACGCGACGGTTACCGTTGAAAGTGCGGGGGGCTCACTCGGCGATAAAGAAGAGAAAATCAGGCTTTTCCCGCTTGCGAAGAAATCGGTGATGCTGCCGGTGCTGTCGGAATTATTTCCGGAAACAGAGTGGGAACCGGAACTGACGGGTGCTCCGAAACGCAGTGCGCGGTTTTATTACCGCCTGGACTTTATCTGGGGGATTCCGCTCATTGCGGCCATGAGTTATTTGTTTTATCCATATGGGCTCGCTAGTCTATTAATGATTCCGATCATTGTTTTACTTGGGTTATGGCAGCATCGAACAGTAGGGTATGCGCTGAGTGGCAGGCAATTGACGATGCGATTCCGAGGCTTCAGCAAACACTCCTTCTATTTGATGAAGAAACGTGTGCAAGTGGTTGATGTAACGCAAAGTTATTTTCAGCGACGCAAACAACTGGCTACTATTGAAGCGACAATTAAGTCAGGAATGCTCGGTGCGTCTGCGCGAATCCTCCACATGGATATAAGCGATGCCGAACGAATTATGTCATGGTATAAACCGACGAACCGGCCGCTGCCGGAAAAGAATAAAAGTCAGCCGGACATGTTCTCCGGCTGACTTTTATTTTTTCGCTTTCCAACTGACGATTCTTTTTGGGTGGAAATAACTTAACCCAATAAGAAACCCTGTGATCATCCCTGCAATATGTGCAGTGGCATTGATATTCGGTGTCAGGAAAGTCATCACTATACTTATCACGATGATTGGCAGTATAATTTGTCTCAATTGCGGCAGTGCGCGGCGTCCATAATACAGCAAAGCGCCGAAAGCGCCAAGAATCCCGAAAATCGCGCCGCTTGCGCCGACGTGTAGGTAATCCAATGGCTCAAGGAAATAAGTGGCCACCGTGCCGAACAACCCGGCCAATCCATAAACCGTTAAAAACCGGACTTTCCCGATTAGTTTTTCGAGCTCTGGACCGAATAAAAACAACGAGAACATATTGAATAGCAAATGCATCAAACCGCCGTGAAGAAACATAGGTGTGATGAACCTCCACCATTCACCTTCGGCTATTGCGGCATTATAACCGACGCCGAATCTGAAAATCAGGTCCCCAATTACGGGAAGTGACATCAAAATGTAAATTACGATGTTGATAATGAGCAATGTTGATACAATAGGATACATACGCAAATATTGCGAAAAACTCTCTGTGCGTAGAAACATGTAGTCACCTCTTTTTCATACATGTTATTATACCTTTTTAAGGTTTACGATTGAAAGGAGAAACATTTATGATTACTGGAATCGGTTTAGATATAGTCGAAATCGAACGCATTCAGCGGTTAGACGCAAAGTCACCGAAGTTGCGAGAACGTGTTTTGACGGAACGTGAGCTCACTGAATACGCATTATTATCCGAATCCCGCAAAATTGAATTTTTGGCTGGACGCTTTGCGGCCAAAGAAGCTTTCGGTAAAGCACTCGGGACAGGGATCGGTGCATCCTGCTCTTTTCAAGATATTGAAATCCGAAAAAATGAAAACGGGAAACCTTGTCTCTTTTATCAGCAGCAGGAAAACGGCTTGGTTTCGATCACACATACAAAAGAATATGCTGCGGCACAAGTGTTGCTGCAATCTGGATCATTCGAGGTGAAGGCATGATAGAACATTATCGACCGACAAAAGCGATCATCAACTTAAGTGCGATAGAAAAAAACTTAGCGTCCTTTAAGGAGCGCCTCGGAGAAACGGATATAATGGCTGTTGTAAAAGCGGATGCTTATGGGCACGGTATGCTTGAAGTGGCGCAACGCGCAGTGGATACCGGCATCAAACTACTCGCTGTAGGGACGCCAGATGAAGCGCTGGAATTGCGTAATAACGGATTTCGACAAAAATTGCTCGTGATGGGTGCTTCTCCAGCATCGTTTATTCCTGTGGCGCAGCAGCAGGAAATCAGCTTGGCGGCGATATCATTGGACTGGCTGCATGCTGCAACAACTGCGCAGAATCCGAAATTGCTTCCACTGAAAGTTCATTTGAAAGTTGATACGGGCATGCGACGTATCGGCGTAGCGGTAGAAGAAGTGGATGAAGCGGTAGCAATGATCCGTAAACACTCACTATCATTTGAAGGCATCTTCACCCATTTTGCTACCGCCGATGAAGAAGCAGGAAAGTTGTTCGAGCGACAAGTAGAGCGCATGACGGAAATTATCAACCGGTTAGACGATCAAGGCATCATGGTTCATGTTTCGAATAGTGCGGCTGCGCTTATGCATCCGAACTTAGCCTATGATGCTGTACGGATCGGCATTTCGATGTACGGGATTGCGCCATCTAATTACGTAGAAGAAGAAATGCCGTTTTCGTTGCTTCCGGCCATGAGCTTGGAAACGGAAATTGTCCATATCAAAAAGGTCAAGGCCGGAGAAGCCATTAGTTATGGGGGCACTTATTGCTGCGAACAGGACGAGTGGATTGCGACACTGCCGATCGGTTATGCTGACGGAATGCTGCGCGGTCTTCAGGGGCAGGATGTACTGATTAAAGGGGTGCGGGCAGAAATTGTCGGCCGCATTTGCATGGACCAGTGCATGATCCGGGTTGCCGAGAAATTGCCTATCGGAGAAAAAGTCCAGTTGATTGGCAAGCAAGGGAAAGAGGAGATCCGGATCAATGAATGGGCGGATAAACTGAATACAATCCCTTATGAAATTCCCTGTATTTTAACAAAAAGGGTTCCGAGAATCTATGTTTGAGAGGTCGTAATGCCAAGTTTGTCTTTTCACCAATCGTCTAAGATGTTAAGATGAATAGGTGAGACATGAAAGAACGGTATTTTTCGGAGGTGTAGGGCTGTGTACGAGAAATCGAAGCCAAGAGAAGTGGTAGTGAAACTACCTAAACAACTGATATCAGAGTTAACGACACATTCAAATGAGCGGTTTCAAGAGCACGGTGACTATGTTTATGTATCTACCCAAAGGGTAACCAAAAATATGTACGATTCACATCATATTCGAGAAGCAATGATCAAAGGCTACGTTGAGATGTCACATATCAATCTATCAATCGCTTGTGAATGTTCTCACGCGGAGTACGAAGCGGAGCACACGACCGTGCGACTCGTAAGCGGAGGTTGACAACTTGATTGTAAAACGTGGAGACGTTTTTTTTGCAGAATTATCTCCAGTTGTCGGGTCTGAGCAAGGTGGGACCCGGCCAGTGCTGGTTATACAAAATGATATAGGGAATCGTTTCAGTCCCACAGTGATTATTGCAGCGATAACGGCGCAGATTCAAAAAGCGAAATTGCCGACTCACGTTGAGATCAATGCCAAGAAATACGGCTTTGAGCGTGATTCGGTCATCTTGCTTGAACAATTGCGAACGATCGATAAATCACGGTTGACTGATAAAATCACACAGCTCGATGAAGCGTTAATGGAAAAAGTCGACGAAGCACTTGAAATCAGCGTCGGTCTTGTTAAGTTCTAAGCATACATACTCCAGAAAAACACCCGAAAATTTATGCTTTCGGGTGTTTTTCTATTTTCTAGAACGAATCTTAAAGCGAACTGACAAAAAAGATGTGAAAAAAACTGTTTTCCGATACAATAAAAGATAGATTATCTAAAATGCACCTGGAAGGTTTCGCTGCATAGGAGTACAGGGAGGGTTACACCAGAAATGAACAAGCAAATGGCTGAATATATTCAAGCTAATAACACTGAAATAATTGCTAGATGGCAGAAGCTTATGGCAAAAGAAAATAATAATCAATCTTTCCAAACAATGCCGACAGATTTAATGAATCAAACGAGTAAAGAATTTGCTGATTTAATGGTATCCAATCTTTTGGAAAGTCATCAAGCTTATGAAAACCGCTTGAACGATTTTGCAGAAAAAGTTGTGCGCCTTGGCTGGACGATGACCGTTGTAACAAAAGCGATCGATCACTTCTCTGAAGTCGTTTTTGAAGGCATGGAAGAGGATGGGCTCATTACGCAAGAGAATTTCCGTGGATTTTTCAAAGAGTTCAACAATTGGATCATTCCAATTCGCGACAGTACGGTCGAAGCTTATTCGAAAACGTGGGAGCGTACGGTAAGTTTGCAGAAAATCGCTCTACAGGAATTGTCGGCTTCATTGATTCCTGTGTTTGAAAAAGTCTCGGTCATGCCGCTTGTTGGAACGATTGACACCGAACGTGCGCGATTGATCATGGAAAACTTGCTTGATGGTGTCGTAAAACATCGAGCAGAAGTGGTTCTGTTGGACATCACAGGGGTGCCGGTTGTCGATACAATGGTAGCGCATCACATCATTCAGGCTGCCGATGCGGTACGCTTAGTCGGAGCTAAATGCATGTTAGTAGGGATTCGTCCAGAAATTGCCCAAACGATTGTTACATTGGGCATTAATTTAAATGAATTTACGACAACGAGCACTTTACAGCGTGGTGTAGCACAAGCACTCGCTTGGACCAATCGCAAAATCGTGGAGGTGGATGAACAATGAATTTTCGAATACCGATATTAAAGTTAAGAGATACGTTAATCGTTTCAATCCAGTGGGAATTGGATGATCAAACAGCTATCCAGTTCCAGGAAGATCTTTTAAATAAATTGCACGAAACAAGCGCGCGCGGAGTCGTTATCGATTTGACATCTGTTGATTTCATCGATTCGTTTATCGCGAAAGTCCTAGGAGACGTCATTAGCATGTCTAGTTTGATGGGGGCGCGAGTTGTTATTACCGGTATCCAACCAGCAGTGGCTATCACTTTGATCGAGTTAGGAATTCGACTTGAAGATGTTATGACGGCCCTGGATCTCGAAAATGGGTTGGATAAACTTCAACTGGAATTGGAGGCTTAAAGATGAGCAACCAGTCTTCAGTAGAGATTTTAACGGAATGGGATATTGTTGCAGCAAGGCAGTTGGGGCGCAATGTTGCAAAAGAGCTGGGTTTTGGCACGGTCGATCAAGCGCGAATTACGACAGCAATCAGTGAACTTGCACGCAATATTTACTTATATGCTGGCCAAGGAAGAATCGAAATTCAACAATTGATGGAAAATGGCATCAAAGGAATTTTAATCATTGCTGCCGACCAAGGTCCTGGGATTCCGGATGTCCGTAAAGTGATGGAAGATGGATTTTCAACTTCTGGAGGATTAGGTGCAGGGTTGCCTGGCGTCAAACGGTTAATGGATGAATTCAAGATTGAAACTATCCCTGGAGAAGGGACAGATATAAGAGCTACTAAATGGCTTCGATAGGGGGGGCACGAATGGTCCACGAAATCGAAAAACAATACAAAGAAATATTAAATCAATACATGCAGCGCCAGTCTGAGCAGAATTTATATGTTGGTCAAAACTTTAGCCGACAGCTTATCTCTGAAAATATTTCTCCGGAAGAAGTCATCAGCGTCCATAAAGCGGCGATGCAGGAAATTTACAAAGACTTGCCGGATGTAGTTTGGCATTCTTTTGACTTTCTGATTGAAATGATGATCAATTACGGACTTGCCCTGCAGGAGCGTCAAAGTCTTTTGCAGCGGCAGGAAGAAATAAGAGTAGAGATGGACTTGGCGGCAAATGTTCAAGAAACCTTGCTGAAGACGAAATTACCGGCTATCGATGGTTTGGATATCGGTTTTTTGTCTATTCCAGCTCGGAAAATGAACGGCGACTACATATATTTCATCAGCGATGCAGATGGTCATGCGGGAATTGCTGTGGCAGATGTCATCGGCAAAGGACTGCCTGCGGCGCTTTGCATGTCTATGGTCAAATTCGGTATGGATAGCCTTAATAATTCACCTGCAAACCCGTCAGAAGTTTTGGGTGTTATCAACCGAGTTGTGGAAAAAAGTATTGATGACTCAATGTTTGTCTCCATGTTTTACGGAAGATACGATGGATTTAAGGGGCAATTGACTTATGGTTCGGCTGGACATGAACCGGCAATTTTGTATCGGGCTAAAACCAATGAGTTTAGTGAACTTTATGCGAAAGGCCTTTTGCTGGGAGTTTCGCCAGCAGCAAAGTATGAAGAGCATACGGTTCAGCTTGAAGAGCATGACATGGTCATCATGATGACTGACGGGGTGACGGAAGGCCGGACAGATGAAGGTTTTATTGAACGCGAAGTCATCTTCGAAATGATTGAAGAGAAAAAAGATGAACCGGCTCAAGTGATCGTTCAGTATGTCTACGACGCACTTGAACGCATGCAAAATGCTGAATTGCGGGATGACTTTACGTTAGTGATTTATAAAAAAGTCTGAAGTGATGTTTAAGGGCTGCCGAAAGGTGGTAATTAGACTTACGATGGCTTTTTTAAATTAATGAGAAACTTTGATAAAACAGGGGTGTCATAATAGATGAATATTCAAGTAGAGCTAGAAGAAACAAACAATAAATTAACAGGTTTTATCCGCGGTGAGATCGACGCGCACACAGCGCCTGTTCTACGTGAAAAATTAGAAATGCACCATAATAAAGAAGGTTTGAACGCAGAGTTGGATCTTTCCGACGTTGATTATATGGATAGTACTGGATTAGGAGTTTTCGTAGCATTCTATAAGTCAGTAAACGCAAAAGGTGGACATGTGAAGCTAGTTGGCCTTTCATCACGCTTGAAACGTTTATTCGACATTACTGGTTTGGGCGAAATCATGGACATCGAATCAGTTGGAAAAGGTGGTAATTGATATGCGTCCATTCGATTATGTTGAAATGAGAGTACCGGCAAAATCACAATACGTTGGTGTAGCCCGTTTAACAATTTCAGGTTTAGCTAGCCGCATCGGCTTTACATTCGATGATATTGAAGATTTGAAAATCGCTTCAAGCGAGGCGGTAACAAATGCAGTCCAGCACGCTTATTCTGAAGGTGAAGAAGGCGAAGTGGTTATCGGTTGTGCGTTGTACGGCGATAAGATTGAAATTATGGTAGCGGATCATGGCCAAAGTTTCAATTTCGAAGAAACAAAAGCAAAAGTGGGCCCGTATCACGATCAAGAGGAAGGGGCTTTTCTTCGCGAAGGAGGTCTTGGCCTATACTTGATCGAAACTTTGATGGATGAAGTGAAAGTCCATCATCAGGAAGGCGTCACGGTCTTCATGACTAAGTATGTTGGAGGAGAGCAGGTGGAAGAGGATGTCGAAACAATCTCATCCTAATCAGCCGACCAAAGAGCAAGTGCTTGAATGGATTGAGGCTTATCAACAAACAGAAGATGAAGAAGCTCAGACAATGCTCGTCATGAACTACAAGCGACTGGTGGAATCGATAGCGCGCAAATATTCGAATGGTAAATCTTACCACGAAGATATAGCGCAAGTTGGAATGCTAGGGCTTCTTGGAGCCATCCGCCGCTACGATCCATCATTCGGAAGAAGTTTTGAAGCATTTGCAGTGCCGACAATTATTGGTGAGATCAAACGTTTTCTACGTGACAAAACTTGGGCGATTCATGTTCCACGTCGTATAAAGGAGCTTGGCCCACGCATAAAGGCAACTGTTGAAGTCTTGACGCGGGAACTTCAGCGTTCTCCACAAGTATGGGAAATTGCTGAATACCTCGACGTGGATGAAGACGACGTGCTAGAAGCGATGGAAATGGGCAAGAGCTATCAGGCATTGTCTATGGACCATTCATTGGAAGCGGATTCCGATGGCAGCACGGTTACTTTATTTGACGTTGTCGGACAAGATGACGATGGTTATGAAAAAGCGGATCAACGCATGCTCGTTGCGGAAGCGATGAATGTCCTTTCGGATCGGGAAAAGCAGATTATCCAGTATACCTATATAGAGCAATTGAGCCAGAAAGAGGCAGGAGATAAATTAGGCATTTCTCAAATGCATGTGTCTCGTCTGCAACGTAAAGCGATTAAGAAATTGCAAGAAGCTATATTGGCTGCCGGTGGAGTGTCTTAGTGGAAAAAATAAACCACGAATACGTTGAAGCCTGCATTTTTAATGAAGCAAAAAAAGGGAATTTTGAATCCGGGGACAGCTACCACACAGTGTTGACGGACGATTATTTCATTTGCTCAGTAGCCGATGGACTAGGGAGCGGACCTGTTGCGCGTGAATCGTCGCAGGTTATCCCGCACATTCTAGAGCAGTATCATCACGAGTCAATCGACTCGCTCATGGGGCGGTTCAACGATTTGATGGTACAAAAAAGAGGTGCGGCAGTTGCTATTTTCAAAGTCGACTTTAAAAAGGAGACATTGGAATACAGCTGTGTAGGAAATATTCGATTTTACCTTTACCGCAAAGGGACGAACGAAATGATTTATCCATTGCCGGTAATGGGGTATTTGTCAGGTCGCCCGCAAAAATTGCGTACCCAACTCTATACCTACGTAAAAGATGATTTGTTCCTCATCCATTCAGATGGAGTGGAATTGCGAAACCCTAAAATCATGATGAGACGAGCAGGAATTCCTGAACGCCTTTATTACGATATTCTTCAAGAAATAAAAACGGGCGA
>JBFIXY010000032.1:0-10659 GCA_041605655.1 Planococcus sp. (in: firmicutes)
CAAAAAGAGTCCATGGTCATGCTGAAAGAAACGAGCCGGACTTTTTTCATCCCAATAAATTTTTTAGAACCTACATTAAAAAAAGCTGTCGCTTCGGCTTATTTGTGCATGCGTGCGATCGATGAGATTGAAGACCACCCTGAACTCGAGGATGGCGCAAAGCAGCGTTTGCTGCTTGAAATCAGCACAATGCTGCGCACCACATTCGACCGGGAAGCCTATCAATCGTTAATCAACCCGTATCTTCACCTTTTACCGCCAGTTTCCCAACGTCTCGCTGACTGGATCAGCGTCTGTCCACCGGAAATCGTTGAAAAAGTCAAAGACTCTACAGCAGTAATGGCTGCTGGTATGGCTAAATGGGTGGAAAAGAAATGGATCATCGAAACAAAAGAAGATTTAGATGATTACACATATTATGTAGCCGGACTTGTCGGAACCATGTTGTCCGATTTATGGAAATGGCACGATAATACCGATACAGACCCGGAACTTGCCATCGGATTCGGACGCGGCCTGCAGGCGGTTAATATGCTGCGCAACTTTGACGAAGATTTGGAACGCGGCGTGTCATTTGTCCCGAAAGGCTGGACGCGTGATGATATGTACCAATATGCGAACGAACATCTAGCCCAGGCTGACCTTTACGTCAAACCTATTAAGAACAAACGCATTTTGATGTTTTGCAAAGTTCCCTTGGCACTGGCACACAGCACATTAAGAGCGTTAAAATCCGGCAAGGAAAAAATGTCCAGGCAAGAAGTCGAAAACATTGTCGATCAGCTGAAACAAGAAGAGCAATTAAATTAACGATCCAACACATTCAATTATGTTGAATGTGTTTTTTTATGCAACTATTCCTTCTTCCTGTTATTTGGGTTGAAATAAGGAAAACCACTTACCTAAATGCATAAATTTTTCATCAATCTGCCCCAATAGTCTATACTGAATAATATAGAAGCTATTTACCGCTATCGGAGGGAAATCATGACTGTATCCATTATCGGTGTATTGACCGCAGCAATTTTCATTATCAACGTTTTCTTAGCTGCCGCCCTTGTTTTCCTTGAGCGGCGCGATGCTACATCTACTTGGGCTTGGATTCTCGTTTTGTTTTTCATTCCCGTGTTCGGCTTTTTCATCTATCTACTATTGGGCAGAAAATTGCGTAAAAAAACACTGTTTAAGTGGGAAGGCCGTTCACGTGTCGGAATCGAGTCTTTGATCACCCATCAAATGCAAGCCTTGCATGACGGGAAATTCGTCTTCAAAGATTCAAACGTCCGCCATTACAAAGATATGGTCTACTTGCATTTGCGAAATAACGGCGCTGTTTTAACACAGGATAATAATATGCAAATTTTTAATGACGGACGGGTCAAATTCGATTCGCTGCTTCGAGATATTGAAAGTGCAAAAGACCACATTCATATCCAGTATTATATTTTCCGCTTAGATGAATTAGGGACACGCGTTTTAGACGCCTTAACCCGAAAAGCAACTGAAGGCGTCAAAGTACGACTCCTTTATGATGACATGGGTTCACGCAGTCTCAGAAAACGCCATTTCAAAGAATTCATTAAGGCTGGCGGCGAAGTCGAAACATTCTTTCCTTCTATTTGGCCGTTGATCAATCCGCGGTTGAATTATCGAAATCACCGAAAAATCGTTGTGATCGATGGTCGAATTGGCTATATCGGTGGATTTAACGTCGGCGATGAATACCTGGGGCTGCACCGAAAGTTCGGTTACTGGCGCGATACGCATTTGCGCATTGAAGGAAGTGCATTGCATCCATTGCAAACTCGCTTTATCCTGGACTGGAACCAAGCATCATCAACTCATGACATTGAATACGACGAGGTTTATTTTCCAGTTATCCCAGCCAAAGGCGATACGACCATGCAAATTGTTTCTAGCGGACCCGACGAAGAATGGGAGCAGATCAAGGATGGCTACTTGAAACTCATCAATATGGCGCAAGATTGCATCTACATTCAAACGCCTTATTTCATACCCGACCCGAGTTTCTACGATGCCATCCGAATCGCCACATTATCCGGCATCGATGTGCGCATCATGATTCCAAACAAACCCGACCACCCATTCGTTTATTGGGCAACTTATTCCTACGTCGGTCAATTGTTGAAAGCCGGCGCACGCGTCTACATTTACAATAACGGCTTTTTGCATACGAAAATGATTGTCATTGATGATAAAGCTTCAACCGTGGGCACAGCAAATATCGACGTCCGTAGCTTTAAACTTAATTTTGAAGTCAACGCCTTTATTTACGACAAGAAGATTGCACGCGAGTTGACCGCGTTGTTCTATCAAGATGTTGCCCTTTCCACTGAACTGTCCTACGACCATTACTTGGAACGGACGCGCATGATCAAAACCAAGGAATCGATTGCCCGGTTGCTGGCTCCGATTTTATAACTACAAAAAAAAGACGCTCTCGGATTTTCTCCGAAAGCGTCTTTTTTGATAGGTGCTGGAATTTTTGTGTTTACTGCACACCCAAATACTGTTCTAGGGTTATGCCTTTTGTGAAAATTTCTTCGGCTGCTGCATTTCCTACAAAACGGAAATGCCACGCTTCGTGCATATAGCCTGTGATTTCTTCTGCCCCTTCCGGGTAACGAAGGATAAAGCCATATTTATGTGCATTGTTTTTCAGCCATTTCCCGCCTTCCGTGGCACCAAATGATGCTGAAGCCCAATGTTGTTGCTGGCCTTCTTCTCCGATATCGAAAGCAAGACCCGATTGATGCTCTGAAAATCCAGGTCGCGCGCTATAGCGATCTGCTTCGTGCGCACCATCTTTTGCAGCATACCCTTCATAAAGTTGCTTTTGACGCGTAAAGTCACGATACGTACTAAACGCGGTTAGTTTGATGCCTGCAGCCAACGCATCTTTTTTCATCGCTTCAAATGCCGCACGGGCTTCTGTGCTTTCACCCGGAGCATAGTTTTGCGGTAGCGGATGCTGTTTATTGGCTAAAAGAATATTGTTGATATAAGTTGGTTTTGTCGGAAGCTTGATGTCCTCTTGATACGTTGTCGCATCAATCGGCTCTTCTTCCTTGGGTTCTTCAACGGCCCGTTCTTTTACAGCTGGTTCGTCCGCTTCAGGCTCTTGCGCCGGCGGATCTGTTTCGACAGTCGGCTCTTCAGGGTCTGGCTGCTCTTCAACTGGTTCTTTCGGTGCTTCAACCACAGGCTCTTCTGCATCTTTCACAACATCCGTTTCTTCAGCTTGTTGTCCTTTCAATGCGGAGAAACTTTGCTCCATGTTCCAATCGTTTACGTATAGCCAGGTTCCAGCAATAAGCACCAGCACGAGCAAGCTGCCTGCTGTCCATTTTATATAAGCACTTTTTTTATCTCGGTTATTTGAGTAACGGGATTGCATTGGATTCCCTCTTTCTGTGATCTTCTCTATTATTTTACCACCCTTGTTGGCGAAATTCTCCTCAAACAAGTGAACATTCGTTATACTTTATCATAGACTTCCACTAGATACGAGGTAAAATATGACCAATCAAAAATGGCTTTCTTTAAATTTTTTCGCTTTCTTCTTCACCTGGGGGGTATTCTTGCCTTATTGGACCGGATGGTTGACCAATGAAAAAGAATTGAGCGTCTCAGCAGCCAGCATTATTATGGGAGCTGGGATGATTGCCCGTTCTTTATCAACCTTATTATTCTTCCCCATGATGACGCGTCGTTTATCGCTTGGACGGTTGATGCAAGTTCTTGCCATTGCTTCAGCTCTGCTCATGGCGCTGTACATACCGGCAAATTCATATACCGCGTTATTCGTCATCACTATAGCTTTTAGCTTTGTCTACCCGAACTTGCTCCCGGCCATTGAAAGTGGCGCGACGGTTCTGATGCAGACCGACCGCATCCATTACGGCAAAAGCCGTTCTTTCGGTTCGCTCGGTTACACCGTCGCCTTACTTATTGTCGGTGCCTTTACAGCCATCTGGCAGGAAAGCGCCATTCTATGGGTGATGTTGGCGGGTCTGGCCTTTATGGCGATTACCCAATCCGCCGCGTCGCCGCTTCCTTTGCAAGTCAAGCCGGAGCTTAAACATTCTGCAAGCAAGGGAGCCGTTAAACACCTGCTCAAATCCAAGGCGTTTATGACCATTCTTGGTGTATCCACTTTGCTGCAAGGTGCGCATGCGGCTTATTATAATTACGGCTTTATCTACCTTCAGGATTTAGGCGTCAATAGTTTTTATATTGGCCTCATCTTGAACATCGCGATTATTTTCGAAATCATTTTTTTCAATAAAGCCGACACATTGTTTCGCAATTGGAGCGTTTCCTCCATGTTTTTGCTAGCTGCTGCCGGATCGACTGTCCGGTGGATTTTAATCTTTCTGTTTCCTTCGGTTTGGGTTTTTATGGTCACCCAAGTGTTTCACGCGGTATCTTTCGGAGTCGCCCATTTCGCTTTTATTCGCTTTATTTTCAAAAAGCTGCAACCTGTTCATATTCCAGCAGCTCAAGGCATGTACGCAGCTATAGGGATGAGTCTAAGCGTAGCGCTATTGACTATTATCGGCGGGTTTTTATACGAAATTTCTCCAGGCTTGGCGTTCTTGGGTATGGTAAGTTTCTCAGCTCCCGCCATTGCAATTGTCTTGTTAACAAAAAAGAAATTCGATTATTAATGAGTACGACCCCCATACCCCTAGTGGCGCTTGCGAATAACTGTATACAAACCACTAGAAGGAGCTGGGTACTTTGAAACGAATTTCTAAAAAAGATATCTTGACGCTCATGCAGCAACTGGATGTCTTGCTTGAAGAACGAAACAAAGAAAAATTTACTCATAAAAAAGTATCTACAGCCGTCTGAAACTAGGTTGCTGTAAGATTCAAATCGATATTGCCCTACCTAAAAACCCAGCACCGCCAATGGCGATGCTGGGTTTTCTGCTTATAACAAAATCGTTGCAAGAACTACGAAAAACATAACAATAAAAAGGATCGACATGCCAAGCATCCATTTCGCTTCTCTTTCCATGCCTTTTTCTTTCATCTGGCGGTAGCGAAAACCGTTTGTCAGTACGAACAATAACGTCATGAATAACACAGCGATGTCCAGGTTTCCTATTACGATAAAAACGAGCGAAGTGATGCTTAAAGTAGCAACCAATATGCCTTGTACTAATTTACGATTCAATAGATTCCACTCCAAAAAAAGAAAGCCGGCAAAACCCGCCGGCTCTTATTATTTTTTTTCCTCTTCGACAGTTTCTAATGCTTTTTCCGGATGTTCTGAATAAAACTTCCGTCCGATAAATGTTTGGATGATCAACAGAATACCACCGACTACCCAATAGACCGGCAAAGCGGCCATTGAAGTAAACGAAACAAACATAATCATGATTGGCGAGAGGTAGACAAAAAACTTCATCTGCTGTTTTTGTTGCTCCGGCATTGTCCACATAGATACTTTTGCCTGGAAGAAATAAACTGCGCCGGCAATCAGCGTCATCGCAATGTCTGGACTTCCTAAGTTAAACCAGAGAAACTCGTGAGATTTTACATCTGGCGAGTACAAAATCGCAAAGTAAAGGCCCATGATAATCGGCATTTGGATCACGACCGGCAGACATCCCATATTTAAAGGATTTACATCGTGCTTTTTATAAAGTCCCATCATTTCTTGCTGGACTTTCATCTGTTCTTCTTTATCTTTAGTCGCTTTCAAGCGCTTCTGGATATCTTCCATTTCCGGTCGCAACTTGTCCATCTTCACTTTCATCCCTTGTTGGCGCTTGTATGTGCGCAACATGAATGGCATTAAGACCAATCGGATGATAACTGTAATGGCGACAATCGCCAATCCATAGCTTCCATTAAATAAGTTTCCGAGGTAATCCAAGGAAAAATCGAACGGTGCTACAAAAAGACTGTAGAAAAATCCTTCTTTGTTCTCGACTGCAGAACAACCACTCAATACGAATACTGAAACTGCCAATAATGACAGCAATGTAATTTTCTTTTTCAATTTAGTCACCTACACCTTTTTCAACTATAAAGAAGTATACCTATATGCCGAGAAGAATTCAATCGATGGGTAGAAAACAAGCTATATTCTTACACCTTGTGACAATTATTAGTCAGCGCGAATTGTGGATTCGTGAATAGTGGACATGAAAAAAAGGGGAACAGAGTCCCCTTATTTTGCGTTCGGTAAATTATAGCGGAAGTACGGAATATGCTGGCTGTCGCGGAATTGCTTCGGTGTGACTGCCGTATATTTCTTGAAAATCCGAGTGAAATAGCTTTGGTTGCAGAAATGGAATTGCTTAGAAATATCCGAAATCCCTTTATCTGAATGGCGCAAGTAATACTGGGATTCTTCTACGCGGCGAACATTCAAGTATTCAACTAACGTAATGCCGGCGTGCTCACGGAAAATACGCGACAAATGGCTTGTTGAGATATTGAAATGCTTAGCAATATCTTCTACAGACAAATCGCGTTCCACTTCATCATTGATGAACATTACAACTTTGTTGACCGTTTGGTGGCCGAACGAAGGCTGTTTGCGTTCTGAAATAACCGACGTGAAAAATTCGATTAACTCGTCTGCCACATACAGAAATTCGGAATCGTTCATGTGTTTTTCTACCAATTCAACACATGCCACGTTAAATGCAAATGCTTTTTTCGGCGGAACACGCATTTCGTAAAGTTTTCGCGCCATGACAGAAGAAAGCACGATGTAATAATTTCGTACTTGGCGAATGGTTTCTTTGCCTGAACGTAAGGCAATCAAATCGATGAGCGATCTTAATGTTTCTTTCGCACGCTCTTTTTCCAAATGATGGATTTCATAAATTAATTGTGTTTCTATCTCAAAAAACTTATCCAAACCTTCATACTGTCCAATAGTCTCACTTTCGTTCATGAAAATTTTGGAAATAGTTTCTTGAATTGTTGGCATAGCAATCATGTTCATTTTTTCCCCGTCTTTCTTTGTCCAAGTTTTTGCAGTCGTTACTCCTACTATATACTGAAATAGTCAATAAGAACATAGCTCTGTGCATAAATTTATATTTTTTTATGTATTTGTCATAATAATATATTACCTTTTTACCTCTAATAAAGGAAATAAATTACCTTTAGTTATACTAAAAAGATTATTATATTTCAAAAAAAGCTGTATTTAATACTTTTATTTCAAATATTTGTAATAAAAATTAAAAAAGCCAGCCCTTTATTACAAAGGGCTGGCCTTTTTATAATATAACTTTATTCATTTTTGTCAGGTGGAACTAAAGCACGGATATGGCGTGGCAACACATCTACCACGAAAGGAGTAGCAACTCCTTCATCCCCGTCTATATTACAATACATTGGTTCATTTGTCCTGATTGAAACCTTCGTTGTGTGAATAACTTCCACAGCCTCATCTTTATCCAATTTGCCGACTAGCATATTGCCGGCAATGCGGACGAATGCGGGAAGCGCTGCATTTTTTATAATGTAAAGATGCAATAGCCCATCATCGGTCAATGCTTCTGGCGCCAGCTTCTCAAATCCGCCTACCGAGTTTGTCAAAGCGACTAGCACAAGCTTCGCTTCACCTTCGAATGTTCCATGATCGTGTTCGATGATAAAATATTCTTCGGTATCTTGTGTGATGGCTTTAACGCCTTCCACGAAATAAGCAAAAGCGCCAAGTTTTGTTTTTTGTTCAGTAGATACTTCGAATGTCGATTCGGCAACTTGGCCAAGCGCAAGAATATTCATGAAGTAATGCTCACCAACTTTTGCAATATCAATCCATTTTTCAGTTCCGGTCTTCAAAGCTTCTATTGCTTCTGGCGGATCGAGCGAGATATGTAGGGCACGTGCAAAATCGTTCACTGTCCCAAGAGGGATCAACGAAAATAGCGGCTGGTGTTCTTGTTCAGCTAAACCCGAAACAGCTTCGTTGATAGTTCCGTCGCCGCCCATCGCTACAACAAAATCATATTTTTTTTCGCATGCCTCGGTTGCAAATCGGGTTGCATCTTCCGCTTTTTCGGTTTCTCGGGTGTCGATACTGTAGCCCATCTCTTCAAGCGTTTGTTCAACTTGCTCTACATAATCTTTCGCCTTCTCTTTGCCAGAAGAAGGGTTTACGATAAACATCGCTTTTTTCATATAATTACCTCCGGTGCTATAATGTGAATATATCTTTCTTTACCCTAACTTGCTCTATTGTTAATCCTTATCCCTATTTTTTCTTTATAGCCAATTACCGGTATGTAGGTAAAGCGAAGCAATTCGCTTTCCAATTATGCCGTTAGAAATTTTCCGAATTTGTGAAAGCGAGTGAAACAGGTGCGAATTTTTATTTATATCATTATATTCTTTGCATTTTTCGACCTATTTGCCCAGCTGCCCATCATGAGTCCGCTGGCCATATCACTTGGAGCCACACCGTTCTTAGCCGGTCTGGCTGTTGGCATGTATTCGCTATCGAATATCTTCGGTAATATCGCGTCCGGCATTTTCTCGGATCGTAAAGGTCCCTTCATCATATTGATTATGGGCTTGACCACGACCGGAATCGTCCTTCTTTCTTATAAATTTGCTGACGGCCCATACACTCTCTTGCTAATCCGCTTTGTCCATGGACTTGCTGCTGGATTAACGGTTCCCGCTGCCTTCACTTATTTGGCGAATAAGACTGCAAGCAGCAACCGTGGAAAAGGTGTGGCTGTTTCAGGCGCATTTGTCGGACTAGCTGCTATCATCGGCCCGGCATATGGCGCCATCCTGGCAAGCCGGACTAGTTATGCTGAGACAATGGCAACGACTGGCGTGATGTTATTAGTACTCGCAACCTGCTCATTTTTTGTGCTGCGCCGCAATACCATCATAAAAGAAATCACCGTTAAAGAGCATTTCCCTTTGTCAGCCGCCCTGCACAATCGAGGATTGCTCCAATCGTTTACCGGTGCATTTTTTCTGATGTTCTCACAAGGCATCCTCGCTTACATGTTGCCCTTGAAAATAGCATCCCTACAGCTCCCAGCCGAGTTAAGCGGTCTATTGCTCAGCGCCTTCGGTATGGCAGCCATTCTTGTGTTCCTATTGCCAATAAACCGGATATTTGACGTAGTAAAGCCAATCTACACCTTAGTGGCCGGTTTCACATTTATGGGTATCTCGTTGTTTTTCCTCAGCGCTGCAGAAGCTATTCTTTGGTTGTACGGCATCATGTGCATTTACGGAGTCGGTTTCGCATTGTTGTTCCCATCCATTAACTCACTGCTTATCGACTCCACCACCCCAGCTTCACGCGGTAAAGCATACGGTCTTTTTTACGCATTCTTTTCTCTTGGCGTAGTCAGCGGTTCGAGTTTCACAGGAATATTAGCTTTAAAAGCCGATGAAGGTTTTGTACTCAGCGGCATTGTTCTGCTTTTCGCAGCCATGGCAAATGCATTGTTGCGGATAAAGAGTGAAAGACAAAAAAGATCGTCCTCTGGCAACAAACGAAAATTTTCATAAAAAAAGAAAGGATGGTCGCTAAACCATCCTTTCTTTTATAGGTTTTCTGTATTGATTCTGTTTTCAGGTGCGATCGTTTCCGTATTCTCCGACTTCTCTTCACTGGTATCATTTGCAGACAGTTTATAATCATCGTCTTCTTCATTTCGATGCCTGTGTTTATCGTCCTCATCATTCCGGTGCTTGTCTTCGTTGTAATACTGCGCCCCGCTCAATCCGCCTTCGCTGACCATTTTTTCTTCGCGCAGTTCGGTTGTATCTTCTTTTTCCTCTTCAGGCTCTTCATTGTTGTTATTTAAGTTTTGAGATTCCATATACGAATTCACCTTCGTCTTTGCATTATTAAAAGCTTCTGTAGCTTTTTGCCGATTTTCCGGTTTTTTGAAATATGCATAAGCCCCAGCAGCCAAACCTGCCCATAATAAGCCTCTACCATTACCTTTTCGTTTCGCCATGTACTCCACTCCTTCTTAAATTCAATGTCATTTAGTATATATACCCTTTATTCAGAAAAATAGTCTTTCTTGGATATCCACGTTGCTATATTTTATTTTTAGTCAATTTCATATCCACATGAGGAATGCCATCTTCATCGTATTCCTCTGAAATCGGAACAAACCCGAATGACTCATAAAATTCTTTCAAGTAAACTTGCCCTTGAAGCTGAATTTCATCAGCGTTCCACTCCATCAAAATATAGTCGATGGATTTTTCCATCAGTTTTTTCGCCAATCCTCTGCTTCTGGCTTCTGAATGGACAATGACGCGTCCAATCGACGGGATTTCATATTTTACGCCACTCGGAACAAGTCTGGCATATGCCAATGTTCGATCATTTTCCGTATATGCCATATGAATCGATTCTTGATCAAGGTCATCCAACTCATGGTATGGACAGTCTTGCTCGACAATGAATACATCGACCCTCAATTTCAAGAATTCATAGAGTTTCCTAGCAGTCAACTCGTCAAAATGGTAAGTATTCCAGTCCAAAACTCCTCGCCTCCCTTTTCTTCTATTATTCCACAATGGTGGCTATTGAGCGCTAATTTTGATATGATTACGAAAAGAATTTTTGAGGTGATCACATGATTCGCACAGGTACGATTGAAGATATAGC
>JBFIXY010000033.1:0-10615 GCA_041605655.1 Planococcus sp. (in: firmicutes)
AAAGTGTGCTAACTTGGTCCATTTTCTACTACTAATAATTCTCCTATGCGTATTGTTCCACCTCTTAAGGATCCGGAACACCAAGTGGCGACGGGCAAAGATGTGCTCCTGCATCGCTACGCTGCTTCGTCGCAAAGCCAATACCCAAAGGAACTTCGGGAATTTGCTTTCCTGCGGAAGAACGGAGAGATGAGACCCCGCAGGAAGCGCATTGGCCGAAGCTTGCGAGGACAAGCTCTTGCGAAGAAGCTAGCGCAGCGATGCAGGAGCAGCTCTTTTTAGCGACGAAGAGGCTCAGCGCTTCGTCCGCGGAAAGCGTCCGCTTGGTGTGGAAGATCCCATATAAAAACAGGAAAATGATTGACTATTCTTTTGTCTATAAGCTGAAACCCATATAGAAGAGCTCTATATGGGTTTCTCTTATACTTCTTCTCTTTTAGAGCGAATGATGGAAATGGCAGGATCTCCGTTGAATACATCGAGCAATGCAGTTACACGCTCAGGCGTGACCGCTTCAATGCGATTCAAGATATCATCGAAGCTCGGATGCTTTTTAAGCAATAATTCGTTTTTGCCATTGCGGTTCATACGCGCACTGGTGCTCTCGAGCCCTAACATCACATTGCCTTTCAGCTGCTCTTTGGAATCGATCACTTCTTCAAACGTAGGACCGTTTTTAAGAATGTTCTGCAGCTCAGCTAGCATAACTTCCTGCAGCTCATCCATTTGTTCATTCGATGTACCGCCATAAATCGCTAGCGTGCCGTGATCTGAATAAGCGGAATGATAAGAGTACACGGAATAGGCAAGCCCACGTTCTTCGCGTATTTCCTGGAATAACCGCGAAGACATAGAGCCCCCGATTATGTTGTTCAACACTGTGAAATTGAAGATATCTTCATCTGTAATCGATAAACCCGGGTAGCCGATACTCAAATGTCCTTGCTCAGTTTCTTTTGTTTTAAATGAATAGCCAGGCGAAAAAATTGGAAAGCGATAATTTTTTTCGGTTTCCAAGCGTTTAAATGCGCCGAACAGCGTTTCAATCAAACGGATCAGTTCCGGTGTAATATTGCCAGCTACCGAAATAACTGTGTTCTCCGGAGTGTAATGCCGGTCCATAAAATGCTTGATCTTCTCTTTCGTAAAACTATCCAAGGTTTTCTCCGTTCCGAGTATAGGAGCCCCCATCGAATGATGCGGATACATGACACGCCATAATTGTTCTTGGACATCGTCATCCGGCATGTCTTCAGTCATGCTGATTTCCTCGAGCACAACTTGACGTTCTTTTTCGATTTCCACTGCATCCATTTTTGAGTTGAAGAACATATCTGCTAGAACAGTTACAGCGTGTTCTGCATGATGATCCAGGATTTTCGCGTAATAACATGTGTATTCTTTTGATGTATATGCATTGATATCTCCGCCGATGCGGTCGAATTCCCGTGCAATGTCTTTCGCCGAACGCGTATCGGTTCCTTTGAAAAGCATATGTTCAATAAAATGCGTAATCCCGTTTTCTTCAGATGACTCATCACGCGAACCTGCTTTTACAAATACGCCAACAGCGACCGAGCGAAAATGCGGAATGGATTCTGACACAATGCGCAGCCCATTTCCACAAGTATGAATTGTAACCATGTAAAAATTCCTCCTAATGCGAAAAAATTGCCAACCGAAGCTGGCAATTTTTCAAGTTTTCTTATTCAGCTGCTTTTTCAGCCGCTTCTTTTTCTTCCTTCAAGACAATCTTACGAGACAAATTCACTCGGCCTTGGCGGTCGATTTCAACGACTTTCACTTTCAAGATATCATCTAGTTTCAAGACGTCTTCCACTTCTTTCGTCCGAGCTTCCTGGATTTCAGAAATGTGTAAAAGACCGTCTTTCCCTGGGAATAACTCAACAAACGCACCGAATTTTTCAATTCGTTTTACTTTGCCTTCGTAATATTCCCCGACTTTTGCTTCGCGGACGATGTTTTCGATCATCGCTTTCGCTTTCGCGTTCATTTCTTCGTCGACAGAAGAGACAAAAATTGTACCGTCTTGCTCTGTATCAATTTTAACGCCAGTTTCTTCGATGATTTTGTTGATGACTTTACCACCCGGTCCAATTACATCGCGAATTTTATCCGGATTGATTTTGACCATGATGATTTTCGGTGCAAATTTAGAAAGTTGCGCTTTTGGCTCAGCAATCGTCGCTAGCATCGATTCCAAAATGTGGATTCTGCCAACTTGTGCTTGTGTCAAAGCTTCTTCTAGTATTTCGCGTGACAAGCCATCAATTTTAATGTCCATTTGAAGTGCAGTAATGCCTTTAGCCGTTCCTGCAACTTTAAAGTCCATGTCTCCAAGGTGATCTTCCATTCCTTGAATATCTGATAACACTGTGTAATTTTCGTCTTTTTTCACAAGACCCATTGCGATACCCGCAACCGGTGCAGTAATCGGCACACCTGCATCCATCATTGCCAATGTAGAAGCACAAATACTTGCTTGTGAAGTTGAACCATTCGATTCCAATACTTCCGCCACCAGGCGAATTGTGTAAGGGAAATCTTTTTCGCTTGGAAGCACCGCTTCAAGAGCGCGTTCTCCAAGTGCCCCGTGTCCGATTTCACGACGGCCAGGACCACGTAGGAATCCAGTTTCTCCAACAGAAAATAACGGGAAATTATAATGGTGCATGAAACGCTTAGACTCTTCGATGCCAAGGCCGTCGATGATTTGAACATCGCCAAGGGCACCTAGCGTACAAATGCTCATTGCTTGTGTCTGTCCACGTGTGAATAAACCAGAACCGTGTGTGCGGTTCAATATGCCAATTTCAGAAGACAACGCACGGATTTCAGAAGGTGTACGGCCATCTGGACGAACTTTCTCATCCGTGATCAAGCGGCGTACTTCGTCTTTGACCATTTTGTCTAAAATTTGGCCAACTTGCTTTTTCACTGCATCATCAGCTTCTGCATAAGTTTCCATTACGCGTTCTTTAACTGCAGCAATCGCTTCGTTGCGTTCCTGTTTCTCGCTTACTTGCACAGCGGCATTCAAATCAGCTTCAACAGCGGCTTTGATTTCCTCCATCAAGACAGCGTCCAATTCATATAATTGAATCGCAGTTTTCTCTTTTGCGACTTCAGCAGCGATTTCTTCTTGGAAAGCGATCAATTTCTTGATTTCTTCGTGGCCGAACATAATCGCTTCCAAAATGACTTCTTCAGAAACTTCTTTCGCGCCTGCTTCTACCATGTTGATCGCATCTTTCGTTCCTGCAACCGTCAAGTTGATCGAGCTTTGCTCCAATTGATCGTTTGTCGGGTTGATAACGTAGTTGCCGTCAACCAATCCAACGATTACGCCTGCAATTGGTCCGTCGAAAGGAATATCTGAAATCATCAATGCTAACGAAGAACCGAACATTGCAGCCATTTCTGACGGGCAATCTTGGTCAACAGACATTACCATTGAGATCACTTGCACTTCGTTACGGAAACCGTCTGGGAACAACGGACGGATTGGACGGTCAATCAAACGGCTGATAAGCGTCGCTTTTTCAGAAGGACGTCCTTCACGTTTGATGAATCCGCCTGGGATTTTGCCGACAGCGTAAAGACGCTCTTCATAATTGACTGTAAGCGGGAAGAAATCCAAATTTTTCGGTGTTTTTGATGCAGTAGCCGTAGACAATACTGCCGTATCGCCGTAACGGATTAATGCTGCTCCGTTTGCTTGTTTTGCTAATTGACCGACTTCGACCTGCAATGTGCGGCCAGCCCAATCGAATGTATAGACTTTTTTAGTTTGCTCCATAATCGAGCTCCTCTCTCTTACAATGTTTCATCCTAATTTCGGCCCTTAAAAGGGGCCACTTAAGCGAAATTTCACTATATGTATCTTCTAGTAGTGTATCAAAAAAGCATTCATCATGCGATTGAATGTTGAATTTTTTACGCATAAAGAAAAAGCGGGACGAATCCCGCTTTTTTCTGGTTGTTATTATCGGCGTAAGCCAAGTTTCGCGATCAAGTCACGGTAACGTTGTACATCGTTCTCGCGCAAGTATTTAAGCAAGTTACGACGGCGTCCTACCATTTTGAAAAGGCCACGACGTGAGTGGTGATCTTTCTTGTGGGTACGCAAGTGGTCGTTCAAGTTGTTGATGTCTTCTGTAAGAATGGCGATTTGAATAACTGCAGATCCAGTATCTGTATCATGCACTTTGTATTCATTGATCAATTCATTTTTACGCTCTTGAGTGATTGCCATACTGTTCCACCTCCTAATTTCTAATATCCCCTATTACTGAGCAAACGTTGGTGATTCGATTGCCAAGCAACGGTTCGTACTGTTTCAGTACTCATAAATCATAGCATAAGCCCTATTCAAAATCAACACTGTCAATCACTGAAGCGATTTAAAAAATTCGATCGCCGTTTCTTTATCTAGCTGAATCTGTTTTTTCAATTCATCGATGCCGGCAAACTTCCGTTCGTCGCGAATGCGTGTGCACCAATCGACAAGAACCATTTCTCCGTATATGTTCTTGTCGAAATCCAAGATGTGGACTTCGACGCTGAGGCTCTTCTCATCCGGCTTGTTGAATGTGGGCTTATAGCCGACATTGCAGACGCCATCGTAAACGGTTCCCTGTACCCAAATCCGGACAGCGTATACGCCTCTCCCTGGAACAAAGGTGCCGATTTCCTGTTCAACGTTCGCCGTCGGAAAGCCTATCGTCCGTCCTCGTTTATCGCCGTTGACAACGGTACCCGATATACGAAATGGCCGCCCAAGGAGCCTCCGCACTTCTCCGACTTTGCCGGCTTTCAGTAAGCTGCGGATTCTTGTCGAACTGATTTTCTCTTCACTGTCTGCTTGCTCCTGAATAATCGTGACACCAAACGCGCCTTGCGCCATTTCCTGCATGCTCAGCATATCCCCTTGTCCTTTGCACCCGAACGAATAATCGAAGCCGGCTGTGACATGAACGACACCAAGGTCTTTAATAAAGTGCTGAACAAATTGTTCAGGCGTTAACTGTGCAAAATCTGAAGTGAACCGGACGATAAAGCAAATATCTACGCCCATTTCACTTAGGATTTCCATTTTCTCCTGCAATGGAGTTATATAAAAAACCTCTTCTTTTCTGCCGCCAAGTACAAGTGACGGATGAGGATCGAATGTCATTACAGCAGATTTAGCATTCAAGGAATCGGCTAATCGGATGGCTTCTCCGATGACTTTTTGATGACCTTTATGTACGCCGTCAAAAAACCCGAGCGCCAAAGAAAGTGCACCAAGATTTTCTGAAGGTTTAACGTGATTTGGGTAACTTAAATGAATGATTTGCATTTTACACCTCGTCGATTTCGGGAAATCCGAACATTTTTTCGGGCTTCATCTTATCCGCCTTTTCCGGATGACGCTTGTATAGCGCAACCGGCTCACCTTTCACCGTGAACACGAGACATTCATGTTCAGTTAATAATGGATGACGGTCGAGCACCTGCCCATTCTTGATGCCGAACAGCAAATCAGCTTCAATTTCCGTTTCCGGGAATTCCCCTAATCCGTAGCTCAGCGGCATTAGAATTGTGCCGATAGCTCCATTTTGAGCAATTTCAGCCACTTCAGCAAGTGTAAAGCAATCTTCTGCTTTAAATTTACCCGATTCGGTTCTTCTCAAATTAGACATGTGGGCCGGATAACCAAGAGCTTCACCAATTTGAACAGCTAATGTCCGAATATAAGTGCCTTTGCCGCAACGGATAAAGATGGAGAATGTCAATTTTTCGCCTCTCCACTCTTGATCCTCATCCAATAATTCAATGGAATCGATGCGCACTTTCCGCTCAGGACGCTCAACCGGAATGCCTTGACGCGCATACTCATATAGCTTTTTGCCATTTACTTTTACAGCAGAGTACATCGGCGGGATTTGTGTAATTTCACCCGTCAATTTCTGTAGCACGGCCAACAGCTGTTCGCGAGTTACCATTTTATCACTATTATCCGTATCTACAACTGCACCGCTAGCGTCTTCAGTCTCGGTCGAATAGCCGATGGTTACTTCTGCTTCATATGCTTTCCCTTGATCTGTAATGTATTCAGCTACTTTCGTCGCTCGGCCGATACAAATTGGCAAAACACCATCCACATCCGGATCCAACGTACCTGTGTGTCCGACTTTTTTGGTTTTGAGAATCTTTCTTAATTTGAATACACAATCATGAGAAGTCATGCCTTTTTCTTTCCATAACGGTAGAACCCCGTTCAATTCCATTTCACTTCAGCTCCCAGCCATTTTTTTGACGCCTCGATTCGGCGGCTGTTGCATCGTTTACAAAAAAAGCCTGCTGATCTAAGAGAAATTAGACAGCAGGCTGTGGGTAGATCATTGTTCTTCTTTCGGTTCTTTGATATCACGCAATAGTGAATCGATCCGATTTCCATAAGCTACAGAGGCATCGAATTCAAACGACAATTCCGGTGTTTTTCGCAACCGAATCCGCTGTCCTATTTCAGAACGGATAAAACCTTTTGATTTTGACAAGCCGAGCAAAGTTTGTTCTTTCACCTTATCATCACCAAGCACACTGATATAAACCGTGGCTTGTTGAAGATCACCCGTTACTTCTACATCCGTCACGGTTACAAAACCGATGCGCGGATCTTTCAATTTACGGCTGATGATGTCACTAAGCTCTTTTTTCATTTGCTCGCCTACACGATTAGAACGCATAGTCATTTTTACTTCACCTCGTTCTTACAAATATTCTTTGTGAATTTCAAGGCATTCCCAGGCTGGATTGCTTTCCAGATATTGCAGGACGCGCTCCATTTCCTTGGCCGCGACATCTTTCGATGAAGACACGGTTACAAAGGCCAGGCGCGTGCGCTGCCAAACGTTCTGGTGATCAATTTCAGCTCCGGAAACATTGAATTTCTGTCTAGTGCGGGTCAGCATGCTTTTGACCACTGCCCGCTTTTCTTTTAAAGAGTGTGCGCTAGGAATGAAGAATTCACATTCCATGTAGAAAATCATTTGCGTGCGATTTCTTCCATGATATATGCTTCGATGATATCCATTTCTTTCACATCATTGAAGTTTTTAATTGTGATCCCACATTCGTATCCTTTTGCCACTTCTTTAGCATCGTCTTTAAATCGTTTCAACGTGTCGATTTCGCCTTCAAATACAACGATTCCTTCACGGATGACACGAACGCCGCTGTCGCGTGTGATTTTACCTTCTGTTACATAGCTGCCTGCAATCGTTCCGACTTTAGACACTTTGAAAGTGCTGCGCACTTCAGCTTGCCCAATAATCTTCTCTTCGAATTCAGGGTCCAATAACCCTTTCATCGCAAATTCGATTTCTTCAATAACTTTGTAGATGATGCGGTGTAAACGAATGTCTACGCCCTCAGCTTCAGCTGCACGTTTTGCATTGATGTCAGGACGTACGTTAAAGCCGATAACAATAGCATTCGATGCTGCTGCTAGTGAAATATCCGATTCTGTAATCGCGCCTGCGCCAGTGTGGATGATTTTCACGTTAACGCCTTCAACATCGATTTTCATCAATGAAGCCGCCATCGCTTCAACTGCACCTTGAACGTCAGCTTTGACGATTAAGTTCAATTCTTTCATTTCGCCTTGTTTCAATTGATCGAACAAGTTGTCGAGTGTTACGCGTGTTTTCTCTGAACGCTGTACTTGTAGCGCTGAAGTTGCACGTGTTTCACCAACTTGACGAGCCGTTTTTTCATCTTCGAACACAACGAAACGATCGCCTGCTTGAGGTACATCGTTCAATCCTGTAATTTCAACAGGTGTTGATGGACCAGCATCTTTTACGCGGCGGCCAAGGTCATTGACCATCGCACGGACACGACCGTATGTGTTACCCACAACAATCGGATCTCCAACGTGGAGCGTACCGTCTTGAACAAGCAAAGTCGCAACCGATCCACGGCCTTTATCAAGTTCTGCCTCAATAACCGTACCGATTGCACGGCGGGCAGGGTTCGCTTTCAATTCGCCAACTTCTGATACAAGCAAAATCATCTCAAGAAGCGAGTCGATGCCGTCGCCCTTAAGGGCAGAAATTGGAACGAAAATCGTTTCGCCGCCCCATGCTTCAGGCACAAGTCCGTGTTCTGTCAATTCTTGCATCACGCGGTCAGGGTTCGCACTTGGCTTATCCATTTTGTTGACAGCGATGATAATCGGCACTTCCGCTGCTTTAGCGTGGTTAATCGCTTCAACCGTTTGTGGCATAACGCCATCATCTGCAGCAACTACGATAATCGCCAGGTCGGTCACTTTCGCACCGCGGGCACGCATTGTCGTGAACGCTGCGTGTCCAGGTGTATCAAGGAAAGTGATTTTTTTGCCGTTGTCCACTACTTGATATGCACCGATATGCTGCGTGATTCCGCCAGCTTCGCCTGCAGTCACTTTCGTGTTGCGGATTGAATCCAGAAGTGTCGTTTTACCATGGTCATCGTGTCCCATAATAGTAACAACTGGTGGACGTTCTTCTTGAAGGTCTTCAACTTCAGGTTCGAAATAGATTTCAAGATCGGATTTATCAACCAAGATCTCTTCTTCTACTTCCACTTCATACTCAGCACAGATCAATTCAATTGCATCTTTATCAAGCTCTTGGTTGATTGTTGCCATAACGCCAAGCATGAACAATTTTTTAATGATTTCAGAAGGCTCGCGCCCTAATTTTTTCGCCAATTCGCCAACAGTCAACGACTCGCTGAATGTAATTTTAGCTGGTAATTCTTTTTCTTTTTTCGGCATCGGCGGCAGTGGGTTCACTGGCTGCTGCTGATTTTTCCCTTTACGATTGCGGTTTTGTCCGCCGCGTCCTGGACCGCCGCCGCCTGGACGGGAATTGCGTTGTCCTGGTCCTGCTGTCGGTTTAGCCGCTTTTGGTGTAAAGTTAGAGCCTTTTGCTGGAGCCGCAGAGCGGTTCTGGCCTTGTCCACCGCTTTGTGGACGGGACTGGCTTTGTCCTTGAGGACGTGATTGTCCGCCGCTTTGTGGTCGCGACTGACCTTGACCCTGTGGACGTGATTGTCCGCCGCTTTGTGGACGCGACTGACCTTGTCCTTGAGGACGGGACTGACCGCCGCTTTGCGGGCGAGATTGTCCTTGGTTCTGCGGACGGCTCTGCGTTTGCGGACGCTGTCCTTGTGCAGGTTTTTTATAAATGCCGTCCAATTTTGTCACGGCATTGTCTTCCAATGTTGCCATGTGGTTGGCAACCTCAATATTCAGCTTAGATAACTGCTGAATGATTTCTTTGCTAGGTTTATCTACTTTTTTAGCGTACTCGTGTACTCGAATTTTGGTCATCTGCTCACCCCCGGTTATTTTCATCAATCAAACTCTTAATCTTCTTCGCAAAGCCTGGATCAGTAATGGCTACTGTTACCCGCTCTGTCTTGCCGATTGCATGTCCTAATTCGAAGCGTGTTCCGAACACTTGAAGGTCGACGTTATAAGAATTGCATTTATCATGCAATTTTTTATTTGTATTTTTCGAAGCGTCTTCGGATAAAATGACTAATTCCACTTTTCCTTTACGCACTTCGTTCACTGTCATTTCTTCCCCGGTGATCGTCATACGTGCGCGGGTAGCTAAGCCCAGTAATTGAAGGGTTTTTTCTTTATTCACTATTGCTTCAACTGCTCTCTTTGGACAACGCGAGTCAACTCGTCGTATATTTCAGCCGGAACTTTCGTTTCCAATTGATTGTCCAATACTTTCTTTTTGCGGGCTATTTCAATCGCCGATTCCGACTTTGAAACATACGCGCCGCGCCCTGATTTCTTGCCCGTCAAATCGACAGATACTTCGCCTTCTTTGCTCCGGACAATGCGGATCATTTCTTTTTTAGGATGCATCTCGCCTGTAGCCACACACTTCCGTAAAGGAATCTTCTTTTGCAGAGCCAACGGACATCACCTTTTCCTGATTATTCTTCTTCGCCGTAAAAATCGAAGTCTTCAAGATCTTCTTCATTGCTTTCAACTAATTCAATCGATGCATTCTCGTTCGGGTAAATGCCCATTTCACGTGCATCGGTTTCACTCTTGATATCAATTTTCCAACCCGTTAGTTTGGCCGCAAGACGTGCATTTTGGCCACGTTTACCAATTGCTAATGACAATTGATAATCCGGTACAACTACAGTGGTGGATTTGTCTTCTTCGTTGACTTGAACATCCAGAACTTTTGAAGGGCTCAATGCGTTCGCTACGAAAATGACCGGTTCTTCAGACCATTCGACGATATCGATTTTTTCCCCGCTTAATTCGTTGACGATTGTCTGCACTCGAGCACCCTTTGCTCCAACGCATGAACCAACTGGATCGATGTCTTCACGATGGGCAACAACAGAAATTTTAGAACGGTCTCCTGCTTCGCGAGCAATCGATTTGATTTCGACAATTCCTTCATAGATTTCAGGAACTTCGTTTTCAAACAATCGGCGCAATAGGCCCGGATGTGTCCGTGATACAAAAACTTGCGGTCCACGGGTAGTCCGCTCAACTTTCGTGATGTACACTTTGATGCGGTCA
>JBFIXY010000034.1:0-10502 GCA_041605655.1 Planococcus sp. (in: firmicutes)
GTGCGCATGTGGCATGATGAAAAAGCACCGGCACCTCGCGAAGAAATCTTAACGCAAGTGAAAGAGGCTCATGCTTTGTGGACAATGTTATCGGATAAGGTGGATCGGGAATTACTGGAATCTGCACCCAATTTGAAGATCGTTACAAACTTAGCGGTTGGCTATAATAATATCGATATCCACACAGCGCATGAACGCGGGGTCATGGTAACGAATACTCCGGATGTGTTGACACAAAGCACGGCTGATTTAACATTTGCGTTATTATTGGCGACTGCGCGACGCATTATCGAAGCGGAAAAATCCGTACGTTCAGGAGAGTGGAAATCGTGGTCGCCGATGGGAATGGCGGGGCGCAACGTCGGAGGCGCTACACTCGGCATTATCGGCATGGGCCGCATTGGCGAAGCGGTTGCGGATCGGGCGAAAGGATTCGGGATGAAAGTGCTTTATCACAACCGGACGCGGCGCAGCTTTGAAGACGTCGAATACGCGGAGTTTGATGACTTGCTGAAGCGCTCGGATTATGTGGTCATTTTAACGCCTTTGACAGAAGAAACCCGCGGCATGATTGGAGAACGTGAACTTTCACTTATGAAAGAAACGGCGAGTCTGATCAATGTCGCGCGGGGCGGAATCGTTGATGAAACGGCTTTATACGATGCACTCACAGCGGGGAAAATCTGGGGTGCAGGGCTGGATGTTTTCGAGACGGAGCCTTTGCCGCTTGACCATCCACTTTTGTCCTTGCCGAACTTGACGGTGCTTCCGCATATCGGCAGCGCTACAGTGCAGACGCGCTTAGCCATGATGGAGATGAACGCGAAGGCAATTGCTGACTGTCTAGAAGGCAAACAAGTCGAAAATCGAGTCTGTTAAAGCTGTTTTCAATTGTGAGAAAGTTGAAGTTTGCCGGAATTTATTATAAAATAGTCTAGGTTTTTAACGCCGTTCCGGCGAAGGGAACAAATTGAAAAGAGTAGGGTGGTAATGATTCATGCAAAATCATACACACAATGTTCTACTGTACTATCAGTACGTAGAAATCGAAGATCCAACAACGTTTGCGTCAGAGCATTTGGCTGCATGTAAGGAAATCGGCTTGAAAGGCCGCATCCTTGTATCACATGAAGGCATCAACGGTACGTGTTCAGGAACAATTGAGCAAACGGATGCTTATATCGAAATGATGAAGCAAGATGAGCGTTTCGCAAGCATGGCATTTAAAATTGATGCTGCTGACAAGCACGCGTTTAAAAAGATGCATGTGCGCGCGAAAAAGGAAATTGTTCATTTGGGCTTAAATGAAGATATCAACCCGAACGAATTGACTGGGAAATACCTGGAGCCTTCTGAATTCTACAAACAGATGCAAGAAGAAGACACAATCGTTCTTGATGCACGCAATGATTATGAATACGATCTTGGTCACTTCCGCGGTGCGGTAAGACCGGATATTGAAAACTTCCGCGATTTGCCTGAATGGGTACGCGACAACAAAGAAATCTTCGAAGGCAAGAAAATTTTGACGTATTGCACAGGCGGAATCCGCTGTGAGAAATTCTCTGGCTGGTTGAAAAAAGAAGGTTTTGAAGATGTTTCACAATTGCATGGCGGGATTGCTACATACGGCAAAGACCCTGAAGTGCAAGGGGAACTTTGGGATGGCCAACTTTACGTTTTCGATGAGCGCATTGCTGTACCTGTAAACCGCAAAGAGCATGTGATTGTCGGCAAAGACCATTTCACAGGCGAACCTTGTGAGCGCTATGTAAACTGCGCAAACCCAGACTGCAACGCTAAAATCTTAGCTTCTGAAGAAAATGAACATAAATACATGCGTTCATGTTCGGATGAATGCCGCGAGCACCCGCGCAACCGTTATGCGTTTGAGCACGGCTTGACCGGAGTTCAAGTTCAAGAACGTCTTGATGCATTGAAAACAACAACTGAAGTGTAAGAAAGAGAAAAAGCCGGCCCTTTGGGTCGGCTTTTTTTCGGATGTGAAAAAATTAGAAATTCGTATTTCCGAAGCTTATCGCACGACTCCGTGGGACGGGAATCGAGCCTCCTCATTCGCTTAAAAACCTTATGCTCATGTCTCTGCATCGCTACGCTAGCTTCGAGACATGAAAAACCGTTGCATCGCTAGCTTCGTCGCAAAGGTTAGACCGAATGGTGTTCGGTCTAACCTTCACTGCGGGGTCTCTCAAACCCGTCGCTACGCTGCCACACAGGAGTCGAGCGAACGCTTCTCCAAATACTTTGACAGTTCTCTAGATTTTAATGGTGAAAAATAATTACTTCAATGGATGATAGAGACTTTTTCTAGTTGATTTCAGCGATTCAATCTTCTTCATTGACGATGATGGCGCGTCCTTTGAATTTCAGCAACAATGGAACCAATAGCCACGCAGCGGCAACAATCAGCAGCACGAGCGAAATAGGCTTTGTCGCGAAAATGGAGAAGTCGCCGTTTGATATGGTAAGTGCGCGCCGCATATTGTTTTCAATCATTGGGCCAAGGACCAATGCCAACACGAGAGGCGCAACTGGAAAATCGTTGCGGACGAGCATATAACCGAGCACGCCACAAGCAAGCAATAGGTACAAGTCGAATGTCGTATATTGCACGGCATAAACACCGAAAAACGAAATGGCAATAATTATCGGCAGCAAGTATTTCTTTGGTGTTTGAATTATTTTTGCGAACACTTTAACCAATGGCATATTCAGCACCAAAAGCATCAAGTTCCCGACAAACATACTGGCGATCAATCCCCAAGCCACTTCTGGATGGTCATTAAAAAGCAATGGGCCCGGTTGAATATTGTACATGATCAATGCTCCCATAAGGATGGCGGTAGTACCGGAGCCTGGTATGCCGAGTGTCAATAAAGGAATCAACGCGCCGCCTGAAGCTGCATTGTTGGCAGACTCTGGACCAGCTACACCGGCAATTGCACCATTGCCGAATTTTTCAGGAGTTTTGCTGAATTTCTTTTCTGTGATATAAGAGAAAAATGAAGCCAAAGTCGCTCCTGCACCTGGCAAAACACCAATGAAGAATCCAAGAAATGATCCGCGCAAGATAGGTGTCGTGCTGTCTTTTAAATCTTGTTTGGTTGGTAAAATGCGACCGACTTTAGCAATTGCACCTGCTTCATGGTCGCGTTCAAGAACTGTTTTAAACACTTCCCCTAAGGCAAACAAACCGACAGCTATCGTTAAAAATTCAAGTCCGGAATACAAAATTGGCAAATCGTATGTGAAACGCGCGATGCCTGAAACCGCATCGATGCCGATGGTGCCGATGATGAGGCCGAAAACCGTCATCATCAAGGCTTTTGTCATTGATTTTCCGGCAAGTCCGCTAACGGCGGCAAGTCCAAGGAGCATCAACGAAAAATATTCAGCTGGACCGAATTGCAAAGCCACATTCGACAATGGTTTTGCCAACAGCACTAAACCGATCAATGAGATAATACCGGCTACAAATGAGCCGATAGCGGCAATGGATAATGCTGCTCCAGCACGACCTTGTCGCGCCATCTGATAGCCGTCAAGCGTAGTCACGACGGAAGAGGATTCTCCAGGAGTGTTCAACAAGATGGAGGTTGTCGAACCGCCATACATCGCTCCGTAATAGACACCGGCCAAAAGAATGATGGAACTGGCGGCAGCTGCTTCAGGAGGAAGACCAGCAGTCAAAGTGGCTGTAACCGGAATAAGTAAAGCGACGCCGCTCATAGGTCCAATGCCGGGAAGCACACCGACAGCTGTTCCAATCAGCACACCGACAAATGCAAAGAGGATATTCTGCCATTGAAAAGCGACACCGAATCCATCCATTAGAAATTGTAATGTACTCATAATTCTCCGCCTTTCAAGTTAAAATACGGGAAAGCCCGGTAACGAACCGCCAAGAAATTCGGCAAATAAATAATAGACTCCAAAAGAAAAGAGACTGGCGATGACAAGGGATTGGATCCATTTGCCGCGCTCCATTGTCTGAAATGCGATTAATAAAAACGAGAACGTGGTGATAACGTATCCGAGCGGCTCAAGCAATGCCGCATACAAACCAGCGCTGACAAAAAGCACGATAAACTTGCCGTATTGGATTTTCTCCGTTTCGCCTTGAAGCATCTGATAGCGGAAAGTTTCATAAATCAGTCGTGCACTCAATAAGATCAGAAGAATTCCTAAACCGATAGGGAAGATGTCTGGTCCGACTTCCGAACCGTAGGAGCTTTTGGAGATTTTCCGGCTTTCGAGCACAAACAGAAGGCCAATCAATAAAAATGCAATTCCTGCAAAGCGATCGAATGTTTTGCTCATGTTCTTCACTCCTTAAAATCAAGAAAGCGGCCGTAGCCGCCTCATCGTTATTTTTGCATGCCAAGCGCAGTCAACAGCTCAACAATCACTTGTTCTTGTGTTTTTAAATAGTCTTTGAAATCTGCCGCCCCTTTATAATCGGATTGCCATCCATTTCGTGTCAGTTCTTCTTTCCACTCTTCCGTTTCCGACATGTTTTTCAATTTCTCTGACCAATAGTCGACAGCGTCTTCCGACATGTTTTTTGGTCCGAAAATTCCACGCCAGATTGTGAATTCTGCATCAATTCCAGCTTCCTTGAAGGTAGGAACATTGCTTAATGTGCCTTCAAGCGTTTCTGGAGAACTTACTGCAAGCACTTTTGCATCACCTGATTTTACATATTCAGCAATTGTCGAAGCATCCGTTGCAATTACATCAGCGTTATTTCCAAGAAGCGCTGCTACAGCTTCACCGCCGCCATCATATGATACGTATTTGACTGATTTTGGATCAATGCCATATTCGAAAGCTGGAAGGATGCCAACCAAATGATCCATCGATCCTGGAGCAGAGCCACCAGCTAGCGTGATCGAAGTAGGGTCGGCTTTGATTGCTTCTAACAAATCTTCGAGCGTTTCAAATTTTGAATCGGCTTTGACAACAATTGCCCCGTAATCACGCGTTAATTGCGCCAACGGAGACGTATCTTTATAGCCATATGGGCTATTGCCTTCAGCTTTATTATTATTGATGAGAATCGGTGGCGATTTTACGAGCAACATATAATCATTGTCCACTTCTTTAGTAGCGTATTCCGCCATGAATACTGCGCCGCCTCCGCCCGGTTTATTTTCAACGGTAATCGGTTGTTCAATCAGCTTTGTATTGTTCATCGTCTTGGCAACAGCTCGTGCTGTTAAATCCCATCCACCGCCAGCTCCAGATGGTGCAACAATCGACATTCCCCGTTCTGGATAGTTCGATGCTTTTTCAGCCCCTTGTGTTTCTCCGCTATCGGAACAAGCTGCCAAACTTAACGCCAATGCCCCAGCCAACGATACCGAAATCATCTTTTTCAACATATCAATCATCCCCTTTGAAATAGTAAAAGACAGCGCTTCCATGCGCTGTCTTTAAGTTATCAGAACTTTTATTCAATTGATCGTTTATGGCGATAATGGGGATATTGTTCAATTTCTCAATATTGTTCATAAAGTTCACGCGTGTGGAAAATAGCGGCGTTCCGGCCTGCCGATCGTGCCATAAAGCAACTCTGCTGCAGCTTGCCCTTCAGCCACCAGGTGTTCGAGATAGCGGCGGGCGGTTGATCGGCTCATGCCGCAAGCTGCTCCCATTTCTTCGGCGGTCATTCCCAGCTTGTTCAAGGACAGACGTTCGTTGATGCGTGCCATTGTATTGGGGTCTATCCCTTTCGGTGTAACGAGAGGTTCACTCGAGTTGTTGCGATTCGAATTCCATAATTTATGGATGGACTTCTCATCCATGGATCCGTTTCTTTCCAACGACTCTCTTTTTTCTTTGAAAGCAAGCAAACTTTCCTCAAAACGAGCAAAAGTGAGCGGTTTTAAAATATAATCGGCGACGCCTCCACGAAAAGCTTTCTTCACAATATCGGTTTCAGACGAGGCTGTGATAAAAATGATATCCGACTCAGGGCTCTCCTGTTGGATAAATGGCAATAATTCCGTGCCTTTTACATCAGGCAAATAGACGTCGAGTAATATGAGTTGCGGCTGAAGTGCTTGGATCCAGTCTTTTGCTTCCGCGCCATTATGAGCGGAACCGACAACTTGAAAACCTTCCATTTTTTCAATGAAGCGCCTGTGGATATCGGCGATTCGTTTATCATCTTCAATTATGAGAATTTCAATCATACCAGCGCCTCCGATCTTATTGAAATTATGAATAGGGAACCGCCCAAATCGCCTGATTCAATCGCAATTTCTCCATGCATTTCATGTACACTTTCATATACTTTAATCATTCCGTAGCCGCGATCATTGCCTCGTTTAGTAGAAACACGTTCTTTAAAGAGTCGCGGCATCAATTCCGGGTTCAAGCCGGGTCCCGAATCTTCAACTTCTATGAGGATTTCACTTCCATTGTCCACGATCAGCAAACGGACAGAGCGCTCGGTTTCTGGGAGATGTTCAATCGCTTCGAAAGCATTAGTAGTCAAGTTGCCGAGTATCGAAACGAACAAACTTTTTTCGAGTTCGGGAGGAAGTTGCTTTAAATAACTTTCTTCATCTAGCAGCAACTTCACTTTTAACTCCCTAGCCCGATTGAAGAGTCCGATTACGAGACCCCCTAGAAAGGGCTCTTGTAGTCGCTGGGTCACGAAATGGACAAGCGATTGTTGTTGTTCTGTTTCATGGTGGATCATTTGCATCGCTTCTTCGTATGAATTGAGTTGAATCAAGCCTGAAATTGTGTAAAGAACATTCTGGTGTTCGTGAGTTTGCGCGCGTAAGGCTTCTGCGTATTGCGTCACTTGAGATAATTCGCTTCGCAATCCTTCGATATCAGATTGAAGGCGGAAACTGGAAACGGCTCCGATGATTTCTTCGTTAAAACTGATAGGGATGCGGTTTACGATTGTTTTCTTGCCTCGGATGGTCATGGGGCGATCGTATTGGGATTCGCCGGTTTCAAGCACTTGAGGAAGCATCGTGTTCGGCAAAATTTCATCGATTTGGATTCCGAGCAGGCTTAAGCTTTCTGGCAAGGCGAGCATATCATGAGCTGATGCATTGGCCATCGTGATTTTTCCGGATTTATTGACCATAATAATCCCTTCACGTACCGATTCGATCACCGCGTTTCGTTCATGGTACAAATTGGCGATTTCTGCAGGTTCAAGACCGAATAACGTTCGCTTGATGCTCCTCGCCAACAACATCGACCCAAGAGTTCCAATAACAGCGGCAGCCAGCACAATGCTACTGATAGAATCCAAATAGGCATGGAATGTTCCAGCCACGTTGGTCTTTAAAAACCCGACCGAAATGACACCGATGATGGCGCCAGCTTCGTCGAATATCGGCGCTTTCCCGCGAAGGGCAGGCCCCAATGAACCGGTCGCTTCAGAAATATATGCTACTCCATCCAGCAACGCCTTTTCGTTGTCATCGCCAACCATTTTTTGACCGATCCTGCTTGCAATCGGGTGGGAGTATCGAATGCTTTCAGTATTGCCTATCACTACATATTCGGCATCTGTTTGTCTGCGGATTTCTTCAGCGATAGGTTGAATGACTGTAGACGGGTCAGCCGCATTGAAACCGGCAATGATATCCGGGCGGTTAGCGGAAGTAACTGCAATATTCAATGCTCGCTGGCCGACTTGTTCCTCAATTGCGTCAGAAATAGTTATGTAAAAAAGTCCACCTGCCAACACCATAATGGCGGAGATGAACAAAGCTCCGTAAATGATTATTCGTTTCTGAAGAGACATGTGCGCGCCACTCATTTCTATAAAGGATGAAAAATTCCGAAAGTTGAAACGGATAAAAGAAATGACACAAAAGTTTCTACTTTTGTGCCATTTCCTCTTCTTCCTCTGAGCAGTCGAAACAAAAGAGCTCGCCGTCGATGTAGACGCCGTCCAAAAAGCCGTCAAGGCAATAGATGTCTTTAGCGCAATTGCTGCAGGGGCCGACGAGTTCACGCATCTTGAAGGGCGCCCGCATAAACATACATGGCTTCTTTCAAGTAAGCGGATAAGCCTTTTCCGTGCTGGTCGATATTATTTGCGAAGCGGCTATCGGATGCATACAAATCGGCGAGCCCGCGGAACATTCTCGGATTGCAGTCGTAAAAGCGGTTTAACAACGTATAATACGCCTTCATCTCAACTTGCACTTCGGGTGCATCCGGTGGCAGATGCATGAACGTTACAACCGTATCGTAAATCCGGTTTCCTTCACGATTGATCTCATCTAGGTCTTCAGCTTCTTTTTCCGGCTGTGCTTCCTCGAGTTCAACAGGTTCTTCAAGCTTTCCAGTTTCATGAGATGAAGCTGGGGCTGCTTGATCTTCTACTACTTCTTCTGTTTCAAGGCCATATTCTGCAACTTGGTCATCAGACAATTCCGGAATCTCCATTTTGTATTTCGACACATCGTCCATATTTTTCTTTTCAGCGAAAGCTGCGAACCGGTCTTCGTTCGAAAGAGTCTCCGAGCCTGCGTTTTCTAACAATGTCATTTCCGCGGTTTTGATCAGCGTTTCTATGCGTTCTTTCTTCAAGCGAAGAAAATCGATATGCTGCGCCAATGCGAAATTGGCATCAAAGCCATGTGCCACAATTTCCTGTATCTTCTTTAACGAGAATCCCAATTCTTTGAAAAATAAAATATGCTGCAACAACTTCAAATCTTCATCTTCATAGTAACGGTATCGGTTGGATCCGATATTGGAAGGCTTGAGAAGCCCGATACTATCGTAATGATGAAGCGTGCGTACACTGACGCCTGCAATTTTTGCCACTTCCTGTACTTTGTACATGACTATCACCTCTAATTATTGATTAGACTATGACGAACCGTCAGTGTCAATAGCAGACGGTGAATTTCTAATAAATGGAACCATATACACCCACATAAAGGGGAACGCATTTTCTAATTCAGGTCTATTCGCTTAAGTAAGCTGCCGACATGAATGAGAGAGAGGCGAACAAGCCAATAGTTAAAGTTAAAATCCGGATAAGGCTTCATCATAGGCCCGTTTCTGAGCATCAAAATGATAGAAATATCAATACTCCTCAATAATAGAAAGAAAATTCTAATTTTTCTAATTAAAGCTGGTAGTTTCAAATACCGTATGAAATAATAATTATGATAGCGCTTTGTAAATAAGTTGCCAAGGAGGAATGGAAAATGAAATTAACGAATTACGTAAACGGTGAATGGCAAGAAGCGGCGAATTCAAATTTTACTCCAGTGCTGAATCCAGCTACGGGTGCACAATTGGCTGAAGTTCAAATGTCCACGGCAGCTGATGTGGATCAGGCAGTCCGGGCAGCAAAAGCAGCGCAGAAAAAATGGGCGAAAGTTCCGGCTCCAAAACGAGCGGATTATTTATATGAAATTGGCCGCTTGATGAAAGCGGATAAAGAGCGATTGGCGCAAGTATTGACGAAGGAAATGGGCAAAGTCATTGAAGAGGCACGCGGTGAAGTGCAAGAAGGCATCGATATGGCTTTTTATATGGCTGGAGAAGGAAGGCGGATGTTCGGCGAAACGACGCCTTCTGAGCTGGCGGATAAATTCGCCATGAGCGTCCGCGCACCGATTGGTGTTGTTGGTTTGATCACACCTTGGAATTTCCCGGTAGCGATTGCGACATGGAAATCGTTTCCGGCAATTGTTGCAGGCAATGCGTTTCTTTGGAAACCAGCTACTGAGACACCAATGATGGCTTTTGAAATGGCGAAGATTTTCGAATCGGCCGAATTGCCTCCAGGTGTGGCGAATATCGTTTTTGGTGCAGGAACTGAAGTCGGTACCGCGATGATCGAACACCCAGATATCAAAGTGATTTCGTTTACGGGTTCCACGGAAACAGGGCGTAAAGTGGCGGAAGCTGGAGGGCGGAATCTGAAGAAAGTGTCATTGGAAATGGGCGGCAAAAATGCCGTCATCGTCATGGACGATGCGGATTTGGATTTGGCAGTGGAGGGCATATTATGGAGTGCATACGGTACAGCAGGTCAACGTTGTACAGCTTGCAGCCGCGTCATTGCCCATAAGGACATCAAAGAGGACCTGCAAAAACGATTGCTTGAAAAAGTGAAGGTGTTAACGGTCGGTGACGGATTGGATGAAACAGTCAAAGTCGGTCCGGTCATCAATAAAAAAGCGTTGGAAAAAATCCATTCGTACGTAGAAATCGGTCAACAAGAAGGAGCGAAATTACTGGCAGGCGGAGAGGTGATGAAGATTGCCTCTCTTGACAAAGGGAACTATTACGCACCGACAGTGTTCACCGATGTGCGGGCGGATATGCGAATCGCACAAGAAGAAATTTTCGGACCGGTTGTCTCCATTATTGAAGTAGCTGACTTTGAAGAAGCGATCGAAGTGAACAATGGCGTGATATACGGCTTATCTAGTTCGATTTATACGCGTGACGTGAATCGTGTATTCAAAGCTCAA
>JBFIXY010000035.1:0-10454 GCA_041605655.1 Planococcus sp. (in: firmicutes)
AATTTGCAGATTCACGATTAAAGCTTGGCAAAGTATATGACATTCATGTCGATGCAGCTGCTGTGGCGATTACTGGATACCAGTTTTTGTGTAGAAAACACAAAGACTTTGTTTTTACCCAAAAAATGAACCACCTGGATATGTGGTATTAGAACACCTTTTGAGAGGAGGAAAAAATCGATGCCTACAATTAACCAATTAGTTAATAACCCCCGTAAACCGAAAAGCACAAAATCAGACTCACCAGCGTTGAACAAAGGGTATAACAGCTTCAAAAAGTCTCAGACTAACGTAAGCTCACCTCAAAAACGTGGAGTTTGTACTCGTGTGGGTACAATGACACCGAAAAAACCTAACTCCGCATTACGTAAATATGCGCGTGTACGGTTAACGAACCAAATTGAGGTCAATGCATACATCGGCGGCGAAGGTCACAACCTTCAAGAGCACAGTGTAGTTCTTCTTCGCGGCGGACGCGTAAAAGATTTACCTGGTGTGCGTTACCACATCGTACGTGGAGCACTTGATACTGCTGGAGTAAACGGCCGTATGCAAGGACGTTCTAAATACGGAACTAAACGACCAAAAGTCAAAAAATAAAAAGTTAAAATAACGAAGTGATTTCGTTGAAAGGAGGAACATACATGCCTCGTAAAGGTCCTGTAGCTAAACGTGACGTGTTGCCAGATCCAATTTATAATTCAAAATTGGTGACACGCTTAATTAATAAAATGATGGTTGACGGAAAAAGAGGTACTTCACAAAAGATCCTATACGGAGCGTTCGAACTAGTTAAAGAACGCAGCGGTAAAGATCCGATTGAAGTATACGAACAAGCATTGACTAACGTTATGCCGGTTCTTGAAGTTCGCGCACGCCGTGTCGGTGGAGCTAACTACCAAGTACCAGTTGAAGTTCGTCCAGAGCGCCGTACAACTTTAGGTCTTCGCTACCTTGTAAACTATTCACGTCTTCGTGGAGAGAAAACAATGGAAGAGCGTTTGGCTAATGAAATTTTAGATGCTGCCAACAACACTGGAGCAGCTGTTAAAAAACGTGAAGATATTCACAAAATGGCGGAAGCAAATAAAGCATTTGCTCATTACCGCTGGTAATTTCTTTCGAGATGTTTACATCTTAATCCGAAATGGAAGGAGAAAAACAACATGGCTAGAGAGTTCTCCTTAGACAAAACACGTAATATCGGGATCATGGCACACATCGATGCTGGTAAAACGACTACTACGGAGCGTATTTTATATTACACAGGCCGTATCCACAAGATCGGCGAAACGCATGAAGGTGCTTCTCAAATGGACTGGATGGAGCAAGAGCAAGAGCGTGGAATCACGATCACTTCTGCTGCTACAACAGCTTCATGGAAAGAACACCGCGTTAACATCATTGATACTCCTGGACACGTAGATTTCACTGTTGAAGTTGAACGTTCATTGCGAGTTCTTGATGGAGCTGTTACAGTTCTTGATGCTCAATCAGGTGTTGAGCCTCAGACTGAAACAGTTTGGCGTCAAGCTACAACATACGGAGTTCCGCGTATCGTATTCATTAACAAAATGGATAAAATCGGTGCCGACTTCTTATACTCTGTAGGTACGTTGCACGAGCGTTTGCAAGCAAATGCTCATCCGATTCAATTGCCAATCGGCGCTGAAGACGACTTCTCTGCAATCATTGATTTGGTTGAGATGAATGCTCGCTTCTACGCAAACGATTTGGGAACTGAAATCACTGAAGGCGAAATTCCAGAAGAATACAAAGAGCTTGCTGAAGAGTGGCACACTAAATTAGTGGAAGCTGTTGCTGAGCTTGATGAAAACCTTATGGAAAAATACCTAGGTGGCGAAGAAATTACTGTTGATGAACTTAAAGCAGCAATCCGTAAAGGAACGCTAGATGTTGAGTTTTATCCTGTAGTTTGTGGAACTGCATTCAAAAACAAAGGTGTTCAGTTAATGCTTGATGCAGTAATTGACTACCTTCCATCACCATTAGATGTACCGCCAATGACTGGCGTACTTCCGGATTCAGACGAAGAAGTATTACGTAAACCTAGCGAAGACGAGCCGTTCTCGGCGCTAGCGTTTAAAGTAATGACAGATCCATACGTAGGGAAGTTGACTTTCTTCCGTGTGTACTCTGGAACTCTTAAATCTGGTTCTTATGTACAGAACTCTTCTAAAGGTAAGCGTGAGCGCGTAGGACGTATCCTGCAAATGCACGCTAACTCTCGTGAAGAAATCGCTGAAGTATTTTGTGGAGATATCGCTGCTGCAATCGGTTTGAAAGATACATCGACAGGTGATACATTGTGTGACGAGAAATCTCAAGTAATTCTTGAGCGTATGGTCTTCCCGGAACCAGTTATCTCATTGTCAGTTGAACCGAAATCAAAAGCGGATCAAGACAAAATGGGTCAAGCCCTTGCTAAATTGCAAGAAGAGGATCCAACTTTCCGTGCGCACACTGACCAGGAAACTGGACAGACGATCATCGCAGGTATGGGTGAACTTCACCTTGATATCCTAGTTGACCGTATGCGTCGTGAGTTCAACGTAGAAGCTAACGTGGGTGCACCTCAGGTTTCATACCGTGAGACATTCCGTGACACTGCTAAAGTTGAAGGTAAATTTGTTCGCCAATCTGGTGGACGCGGACAGTTCGGACACGTTTGGATTGAATTCTCTCCAAACGAAGAAGGAGCAGGTTTTGAGTTTGAAAATGCTATCGTTGGTGGTGTTGTTCCACGTGAATACATCCCAGCTGTTGAAGCGGGTCTACGCGACTCTCTAGACAACGGTGTTATCGCCGGATATCCATTGATCGATATCAAAGCTAAATTGTTCGATGGTTCTTACCACGATGTCGATTCAAATGAAATGGCATTTAAAGTTGCTGCATCAATGGCGCTTAAAAATGCTATCTCTAAAGTAAGACCGGTTCTTCTTGAGCCAATCATGCGCGTCGAAGTTGTTATCCCTGAGGAATACCTTGGAGATATCATGGGTGACATCACGTCACGCCGCGGTCGCGTAGAAGGTATGGAAGCTCGCGGAAACGCGCAAGTTGTCCGTGCAATGGTTCCTCTTGCTGAAATGTTCGGATATGCAACTGCATTGCGTTCTAACACGCAAGGCCGTGGTGTGTTCTCAATGCACTTCGATCATTACGAAGAAGTTCCAAAATCAATTTCTGAAGAAATCATCAAAAAAAATAAAGGTCAATAATTGATATTTGACCTTTAATAACGTATAAATAGTTTGTATGCTTGGAATAATAGGGCCCTATTATTCCGGCAGTTCAAACTACCGATTAACTTACATTTTGAGGAGGATTTTTCTAATGGGAAAAGCTAAATTTGATCGTTCTAAAACACACGCAAACATTGGTACAATTGGTCACGTCGATCATGGTAAAACAACTTTGACTGCAGCAATCGCTACAGTTCTTGCGAAAAAATCAGGCGGGGAAGCACGTTCTTACGCTCAAATCGACAACGCACCTGAAGAAAAAGAGCGCGGTATCACAATCAATACTTCACACGTTGAGTATGAAACTGAAACTCGCCACTACGCACACGTAGATTGCCCTGGACACGCCGATTATGTTAAAAACATGATCACTGGTGCTGCTCAAATGGACGGCGGGATCTTAGTAGTATCTGCTGCTGATGGCCCAATGCCACAAACTCGTGAGCACATCCTTCTTTCACGTCAAGTTGGTGTTCCTTACCTAGTTGTATTCATGAACAAATGCGATATGGTAGATGACGAAGAACTACTTGAACTAGTTGAAATGGAAGTTCGCGATCTTCTTTCTGAATATGACTTCCCTGGCGATGACATTCCTGTCATCAAAGGTTCTGCTCTTAAAGCTCTTGAAGGCGAAGAAGAGTGGGAAGAGAAAATTGTTGAATTGATGAACGCAGTGGATGAGTATATCCCAACTCCACCACGTGACACTGACAAGCCATTCATGATGCCTGTTGAGGATGTATTCTCAATCACTGGCCGTGGTACAGTTGCTACTGGACGTGTTGAACGTGGACAAATCAAAATCGGTGATAACGTTGATATCATTGGTCTTACTGAAGAACCAAAATCTACTACTGTAACAGGTGTAGAAATGTTCCGTAAATTGCTTGACTATGCTGAAGCCGGCGACAACATCGGTGCACTTCTTCGCGGAGTTTCTCGTGACGACGTACAACGTGGACAAGTATTGGCTAAACCAGGCACAATTACTCCACACACTGAATTCACAGCTGAAGTTTATGTTCTTTCAAAAGAAGAGGGTGGCCGTCATACGCCATTCTTCACAAACTACCGCCCGCAGTTCTACTTCCGTACAACTGACGTAACTGGCGTTTGTAACCTTCCTGAAGGCGTTGAAATGGTTATGCCTGGAGATAACATCGAAATGACTGTTACTCTAATCTCTCCTATCGCACTTGAAGAAGGAACTAAGTTCTCTATCCGTGAGGGTGGACGTACTGTAGGCGCTGGCGTAGTTGCAAAAATCACTAAATAATTTTTGCTAGGCGTTGATCCCTTGCTCATTTTAATGAGCAAGGGATTTTTTTATGGGCAGTTTTCCACCGATTTTTAAGCTATATAAAGTATGTAATATATTGCATCCAAAATTTTTTTAAAATATTTATAAAAACTAGAAACCCTTGGTACGCCTACAATGAAAACGGATACATTAAATATCAATATTCAAAATAAACTAAAAATTAGCAAAAACGTGATTGACACCCGTCAGAATAGGCGATATGATAGCAACAATTTACTAAGAGAAAGCAAACGCAACGAATAATCAATAAAATATTTTCGAGAAAGAAGTGGGCGGCATGGGCGAGCAGATGATTTATATGAATGGTGAGTTTGTAAAAAAAGAAGATGCTAAAGTTTCGGTTTACGATCATGGGTTTTTATACGGTGACGGTGTGTTTGAAGGGATTCGTTCATACAACGGAAACGTATTTCGACTGGAGGAACATTTAGAACGTCTTTACGATTCAGCTAAATCGGTCATGCTCGAAATTCCTCATACTTTCGAAGAATTGACAAACATCGTGACAGAGACATTGCGTCGCAACGAATTAAGAGACGCTTATGTTCGGTTAGTCGTTTCTAGAGGAGTTGGGAATTTAGGGTTGGATCCATTGAGTTGTGCGCGGCCTAACGTAATTGTCATTGCTGAGGCGCTCTCCTTATTCCCTAAAGCGTTATATGAAACTGGGATCGAAATTGTATCAGTGGCAACTCGGCGCAGCCGATCCGACGTCCTAAGCCCGAAAGTGAAATCACTAAATTACATGAACAACATTCTCGTTAAAATAGAAGCCAATTTAGCAGGGGTTTCAGAAGCGCTTATGCTGAACGACCAAGGTTACGTGGCAGAAGGTTCTGCTGATAATATCTTCATCGTTCGCAAGAACAAATTATTGACGCCTCCGGGTTATGTGGGTGCATTAGAAGGTATCACACGAAATGCAATCATGGAAGTGGCAAAAGAAAAAGGTTATGACATGCAAGAAGCAGTTTTCACTAGACATGATGTCTATGTGGCTGACGAAGTGTTCTTAACGGGTACGGCCGCAGAAGTGATCGCGGTAGTAAAAGTAGATGGTCGGGTCATTGGAGATGGTGTTCCTGGACCGGTAACGAACGATTTGCTTAGTTCATTCCAGCAACTTGTGCAAGAAGATGGAGTGAAAGTGTACGCAAGTCATTTAAATGCAGTATAAAAACAACTATAAAATAATTCATTGACGAGGTTAAAGTAAACGGAACATGTATTCACAGAGAGCCGGTAATGGTGGAAGCCGGCAATACTACCGTTTTACGACATCCCCTCTGAGTGGAATGCTGAACGGCTTCGGCCCAATAGGTATTCCCGGTGTTCAGCTAATGGGCATCGTTATCAACGGATAAGCAGAGCTTATCCATGAGGTTGCACTTGTGCAGCGAATTAGGGTGGTACCGTGAAGCTTTTTCATCCCTATGCAAAGAACATGTTTCTTTGTATAGGAATGAAAAAGCTTTTTTTATTTCATCAAAGGCATAATCCAAAAGGAGGCGGACAGATTGGGAGTAAATTTGGGAGTAAGAGAAATGAATGAACAGAAGCTAAAAGGCAGTGGTGCTGATATCCTGATTCAATCGTTGAAAGAGCAAGGAGTCGAAGTGATATTCGGTTATCCAGGAGGAGCGGTGTTACCAATTTATGACGCATTGCATAGAAACCCGATCCGGCATGTGCTTGCACGACATGAACAAGGAGCCATCCACGCCGCTGAAGGATACGCGCGAGTATCTGGAAAGACTGGAGTCGTCCTCGCAACCTCAGGACCTGGAGCAACTAACCTTGTAACTGGCATTGCCGATGCCATGCTTGATTCACTTCCGCTAGTGGTCTTTACTGGGCAGGTTGCAAGCACGGTTATCGGTACGGATGCTTTTCAAGAAGCTGATATTATTGGCATCACGCAGCCGATTACAAAACATAATTATCAAGTGAAAAGTGTGGAGGATTTTCCACGGATCATCAAAGAAGCATTTTACATCGCTTCAACTGGCCGTCCTGGTCCTGTAGTAGTGGATATTCCAAAAAACATCTCCGTAGAAATGCTGATGAATTATAAGGATGAAGAAGTGAATCTCCCGGGTTACCAACCGACAACGCAACCGAACTTCTTGCAGGTTCAAAAAGCGGCCCTTGCAATAAGCAATTCGAAAAAGCCGCTGATTCTAGCGGGGGCGGGTGTGCTAGCAGCGAAAGGGTCATCAGAACTCCGAGAGTTTGCGGAACGGCATAATGTACCAATCACGAACACCTTGCTGGGTCTTGGAACCATAGATGGCAACCACGATTTATTTCTTGGTATGGCAGGCATGCACGGCACGTACACAGCGAATATGGCGATATGTGAATGCGATGTGTTATTGAATATCGGAGCCCGATTTGATGATCGTCTTACCGGAAATCTGGCCCACTTCGCGCCAAATGCTAAAGTGATTCACATCGACATCGATCCTGCTGAAATAGGCAAAAATGTTCCAACAGCCATCCCGATTGTAGCCGATGCAAGAGAAGCATTAAAAGCGCTGTTAAACCAAGAGATTGAGTCGCCGGACACAACTGAATGGCTGGCAAGTTTGGCGGGCAATCAAGCTGAATACCCATTGCAGTATAAAGCAGACAAAGCACGAGGGATTCTTCCTCAGCAAGCGGTCGAATTGATTCACCGATTAACTGCAGGTGATGCAATTGTCACTACAGATGTAGGGCAGCATCAAATGTGGACAGCGCAATATTATAAATTCAATCATCCGCACAATTGGGTTACGTCTGGTGGATTAGGGACGATGGGCTTCGGTTTTCCAGCAGCAATCGGAGCGCAACTTGCAAGGCCACATGAAAAAGTAATTTCGATTGTCGGAGACGCCGGTTTTCAAATGACATTGCAAGAACTATCGCTTCTACAAGAACTGCGGCTCCCGGTTAAAGTCGTCATTATGAACAACCAGAGCTTGGGCATGGTTCGGCAGTGGCAGGAAACATTTTACGAAGAACGCTATTCCCAGTCGTTGATTCATGTGCAGCCTGATTTTGTGAAAATGGCAGACGCATATGACATCAAAGGATATAAAGTTGAGACCATGGAGCAAGCAGAAGCAGTGTTCAAAGAAGCCTTTGAGTCGAATGAACCGGCCTTGATCGATTGCCGGATCGTGCAAATGGAGAATGTTTATCCAATGGTAGCACCAGGCAAAGGACTCAATGAAATGATCGGGGTGAAGAATGAATGAAACGAGTCATAACGACAACAGTCATCAACCAAAGTGGAGTTTTAAACCGTGTAACCGGCTTGTTAATGAAGCGGCAATTTAATATTGAAAGCATTTCAGTAGGGCATACAGAGCAGCCGGGAATGTCGAAAATGACGTTCGTCGTCAATGTCGAGGATGCTGGCAAATTAGAGCAATTACTAAAGCAGCTCCAGAAGCAAATTGACGTAATCAAGGTGAACGACATCACTGATAAAGCGATGGTTATGCGAGAGTTAGCAATCGTCAAGGTGGTTTCTCCGCCGGCTGTAAGAAATGAACTTTACGCGATTGTCGAACCGTTCCGGGCGACCGTAGTGGATATGAGCAAAAATGTTACCACATTCCAAGTGGCTGGAGATCCGGAGAAAGTTGAAGCCTTCATCGATTTGATGAGGCCTTACGGAATTAAAGAAGTGACGCGTACAGGTGTATCCGCTTTTGTAAGAGAAACTCAAAAAATGCCGACAGCTCAATTGTCGATTTTATAAAAAAACCCGAGGAGGAATTTGAAAATGGCGAAAATGTATTATAACCAAGACGTAAACGAACAGGTATTAAAGGGACGGACAATTGCGGTGATCGGATACGGTTCACAAGGACATGCACATGCACAGAACTTAAAGGATTCAGGATTTGATGTCGTTGTCGGCGTACGACCTGGGAAATCATTCGACCAAGCGAAACAGGACGGTATGAAAGTGGCGACTGTAGCAGAAGCGGCGGCATCGGCTGATGTCATCATGGTATTGGTGCCGGATGAGCGCCAAACACAAATTTACAATGAAGAAATCAAACCGTCGTTAAAAGCAGGTAAATCATTGGTTTTTGCCCATGGGTTCAATGTTCATTTTAATCAAATTGTCGCACCGAATGATGTGGATGTGTTCTTAGTAGCACCAAAAGGACCGGGTCATCTAGTACGCCGCACATATGAGGCGGGTGCAGGAGTTCCTGCTTTGTTCGCAGTTCATCAAAACGTGTCAGGACAAGCGCAGGAAACGGCACTTGCTTATGCAAAAGGAATCGGTTCGACACGTGCAGGTGTGCTTGAGACGACATTCAAAGAAGAAACAGAAACGGATCTTTTCGGTGAGCAGGCTGTATTATGCGGCGGCGTAACATCGTTGGTAAAAGCTGGTTTTGAAACATTAGTAGAAGCTGGGTATCAGCCGGAACTGGCATACTTCGAATGCATGCATGAACTGAAGCTGATTGTGGATTTGATGTATGAAGGTGGCTTGTCCGGTATGCGTTACTCGATTTCCGATACAGCACAATGGGGAGATTTCGTATCTGGTCCACGAATTGTCGATGCAGATACAAAAGCTCGCATGAAGGACGTGTTGACAGATATCCAAACTGGCAAGTTCGCAAAAGGTTGGTTGCTTGAAAACCAATTGAACCGTCCGGAATTCACGGCGATAGAAAAATCGGAAGAAAATCACCAAATTGAACAAGTTGGACGCGAATTGCGCGCCATGATGCCATTTGTGAATGAAGGGAAGAAAACAAAGGAAAAAGAGGTGGTTGCCAGTGCGCAAAATTGACATCTTTGATACGACGCTAAGAGACGGGGAACAATCGGCAGGCATCAACTTGAATACAGCTGAAAAAATCGAGATTGCCCGCCAGCTTGAACGTTTCGGGGCGACAATCATCGAGTCAGGATTCCCAGCAGCTTCTCCTGGAGATTTCGACGCTGTGCAGCGAATTGCAGGCACGGTTAAGAATTCAATCGTTACAGGACTTGCGCGTTCGGTTGAAAGTGATATTTCCCGTGCTTGGGAAGCGTTAAAGGGCGGCGAACAGCCACATGTTCATATATTTCTAGCTACTTCACCAATCCATATGGAATATAAATTGATGAAAACGCCAGAACAAGTGATGGAAACGGCTGTCGCTTCTGTAAAATATGCGAAAAAGTTTTTCCCGCTGGTTCAATGGTCGGCAGAAGATGCATCAAGGTCCGATCCGGAATTCTTGGTCCGTATTATCCGCAAAGTGATCGAAGCCGGAGCAACGACCATCAATTTGCCGGACACTGTGGGGTATGCAACCCCAGCTGAATACGGAGCGATGTTTAAATACGTGTCTGAGAATGTTGTCGGCATTGAAAAGGTCAAATTATCGGCGCATTGCCACAACGACTTGGGGATGGCGACAGCTAACACTTTAGCTGCCATTGAGAACGGCGCTACTCAAATAGAAGGAACGATTAATGGGATTGGGGAACGAGCAGGCAACGTAGCTTTGGAAGAAATTGCAGTTGCCCTTCATATCCGCAAACAGATCTACGAAATTGAAACCGGCATTCAATTAAAAGAAATCAAACGGACGAGCCAGTTGGTCAGCCAATTGACCGGTAGTTTGATTCAGCCGAATAAAGCGGTGGTTGGAAAAAATGCCTTTGCGCATGAATCGGGCATCCATCAAGACGGCATGCTGAAAAATCCATTAACCTATGAAATTATTACGCCGGAATTGATCGGCGACGCATCGACTCAATTGGTGCTCGGCAAACATTCCGGCAGGCATGCTTTCAAAGACCGGGCGATCAAGATGGGCTTTGACTTGAATGATGAAAAATTGAACAAAGCA
>JBFIXY010000036.1:0-10256 GCA_041605655.1 Planococcus sp. (in: firmicutes)
TGATCGAAGTAACCGACGCGCAAACGGATCAAATGCACCCACATACGCTCCCGTAATCCCGCAACAATCCGTTGGCCCACTTTACTCAATAAGTAAATCGATATTCCATTAATGATCGCTTGCAGGATAAATGCCGCACCGATTCCTATCATTAAAGGCACACTCAACGAATCCAGCGAGAACCCGTCCACCAAATCCTTGGTCAGTAACGGCACTGCTAACCCTACTAACGTTGTGATCAAACTAGCACTAAGCCCGAAAGCCAGCGCCGCTCGCGGAATTTTTAACGATAGCAACAATGCCAAAAACGGCTTAAAGCCTATGGGCTGTTTTTTATTTTTCATCTATTAAAACTCCATTCCGTTCTCTTCACCTGTCTTTAGGCTTCATTTTCACAGTCCACTAAAGACAATTCCATTATAAAATATTTTTTCTGCTTAAGACATTTTCAATAACTAGCTTAGTCTACTCCACTAAAAAACACCTGCGGACGCATCCGCAGGTGTTTTAAGCAGCTTTTACTTGTTGCCAGTTTTCAAGTCGTTTGTCCAATACGATATTCCCAAAAGGAATAAACGCTACCGCTACAGCAGCTACTGAAAAACGGAATGGCCATTTATAGATGAACGTCATATAGGCGATTAACACACAATAAATGGTGAACAATCCCCCGTGGACGGCCCCGACAACACTGACAGCCTCCGGAAACCCGAAGAAATATTTTAACGGCATGGCAAGAAACAATAAAATCAACAACGAACTTCCTTCAAGCAAACCCATGAAACGGAATTTGCTCAATGCATTTTTCATCATCTTTTCCCCTCACGATCTATTTTCATTATAGAAGGGAGGAGGATGTGGAAACAAGCAGGAGGAACAAGAAATGGTTTTATATAGCCATTTCCTCTTCAATATTCCGTCACATCTTCCTTTAACCCAATTGGATAAACAAGACCTTCAAGTAATCGCCTTCTTTGAATTCTTTGCGTACACGGAAATCTTGCGGCAACGTGAATTCTTCGACAATCTTATACTTCTTGCCTTCTTCTACGAACGCTTTTTCAATAAATCCTTTGAATTTCTTCATGCCGAAAGATGCGCTATTCGTGGAAGCGACAATGATGCCATCTTCTTCAGTGATGGCAATGGCTTCCCGCATCAAATTTGTGTAGTCTTTTGATGTGCTGAATGTGTATTTTTTTGAACGCGCAAAGCTCGGCGGATCGAGGACCACCAAATCGAATTTCATTTCTTTGCGTTTCGCGTATTTGAAATAATTGAACACATCCATTACAAGAATGTCTTGGCTTTCGTAATCGATGCCGTTCACACTGAATTGCTCAATCGTTTTGCTGTTGCTGCGTTTTGCCAAGTCGACGCTTGTTGTTTTCATCGCGCCTCCAAGAGCCGCCGCTACAGAAAATGCCCCTGTGTAAGAGAACGTATTCAGCACCGTTTTTCCTTGGGCGTAGCGTTCTTTAATCGCGTTACGGACATCGCGCTGATCCAGGAAAATGCCGGTCATCGCTCCATCATTCAAATAGACGGCGAAGTTGATGCCATTTTCTTTGACGATCAACGGAAATTCTCCGCGTTCGCCTGCTACAAAATCGTCTTCTTCGATGTATTGGCCTTTTGTATCAAAGCGTTTTTTCTGGTAAATGCCTCTGCAGTCGGCTACATTTTGCAGCGCTGCAATCACTTCGTCTTTAAACGAATACACACCTTCACTGTACCAACTCACTAAGTAAAAGCCGTTAAAGTAGTCGATCGACAAGCCACCGAAGCCGTCTCCTTCACCATTGAACACACGGAAAGCCGTAGTATCCGGATTACCGTAAAAATCTTTGCGTTCAGCAATAGCAGCTGCCAACGTCCGTTCGATAAACCCTTGGTTGATCGCTTCATCTGTATTGCGTGTCAATACCCAGCCATAACCTTTGTTCTGTTTGCCATAATAGCCTTTTGCCAGAAACTTGTTCTGAAGATCCGTCAGATTGACGATCATTCCTTCTGTTTGCAATACTTCCGGACTTACTAATGCCTCTTTTGCAATCAACGGATAACCTCTTTGAAATTCCGCTTTCGCTTTATCATGCACTTGTACCGTGATTTCTTCTCTCATTGCCACTCATCCTATCTCTTAAAATCTGATTGTCTTCTTCTCAGTGTATTACAATCACGCAGTTAATCATACCGCCGTCGCCTTTAATACGTAATGGGAATTCAGCAGTAAAGCGATATACTGTATAAAGAATATTTAACAATGCTGTAAACTGGTGTATACTTTTATTATTAAACGCAAGAGAAAGGGTGCACCTGCAATGCCGATTCCAGTAAATCACGCAAAACCGATTCGCGTTACCGCGAAAGAAAGTGCATACAACCAATTGCAACAATGGATTATCGATGGCACTTTACAGCCTGATGAAAAATTGGTTGATACCGAACTTGCGCAAGCGCTGAACTTAAGCAGAACCCCTGTCCGGGAAGCATTGCAATTATTAGAAGTCCAAGGATTCGTCGAAATGTTCCCTGGAAAAGCGACCCGCGTTACAAGTGTTGAAAAAGAAGATCTCAAAACCTTGCTTCCGCCGCTCTCAGCCCTTCAGGCTCTTGCAGCTGAATTGGCAATCCCTCATGTAACCACTGAACTGATTGACACACTTACTGAAACCAATAACCGCTTTGCAGCAGCCATTACATCGGGCAATAACTTCTCAGCCTTAAAAATTGATCAGGAGTTCCATCAATATATTGTCGATGCCGCTGGAAATTCGTACGTTGATGATATCCTCGGTCGTTTGCAAGCACATGTTCGTAGACAATTCTTTCACCATTCGTTGATTCTGACATTGCAGTCTGTGGAAGAACATGGACAAATCATTCATGCATTGACCGAGCGAGATACAGATAAAATCAGCAAGCTGATGAAAGCGAATTGGAACCATACGGCTGACGAATTATCGCTATAACGACCGAATAAACGCCATAGAAAAAGCTGTCTCCCGAGCCTGAAGCTCTAGAGACAGCTTTTTTAATATGGAAGCCAACCCGACTTTCGGATCAACCTAATGCCAAAAAATTAAGATTCGTTGCGCGCTGGTTGAGCGTTGACGCCTTTTTGGCGACGTGCAATGGCAGTAAATACCGCGATTGTTACAAGTGCCGGCAAAATCCAGCCTAGCCCATCCGTATAAAGAGGTAGCGTAGCGGCATAGAAATCGACAATCGCTTGCAACCAAGTAGGATTAGACAAACCGAACGAAGCGGTTAATGTCTTCAATCCATCAATGATGGCGATAAAGAACGTCACAACCATCGTAGCCAAATAAACAATCTGAGCATGTTTGAATAGCGGAGACAGGAATGCCAAGATGATTAAGACGATCGCTAGTGGATACAAGAACATCAAAACAGGTATAGAGAACGCAATGATGTTCGATAGCCCTGCATTTGCAACGGTTAAAGAGAATACCGAAAAAATGACAACATACGATTTATAGCTGAGTCTTGGCATTAATTTCTGGAAAAATTCCGAAGTCGCTACGGTCAGACCGATCGCCGTTGTCAAACAAGCCAATGTAATGATGACCGCGAGCAGAAGTGCACCGAACGTTCCGAAGTAATAGGATGAAGCACCGCTTAATACAGGACCGCCCGTATCAAAAAGTCCCAGAGTGCTCGTGCTTGTTGAACCTAAATAAGCAATACCCGCATAAACAATCGCCAAGAGCCCCGCAGCTACTACTCCGCTCTTCAAGGTCGCGGACAAGATTCCCTTTGACGAAGTGACGCCCAATTTACGAACTGTCGAGATGACAATGATCCCGAAGACCAAAGAAGCCAAAGCATCCATCGTATTATAGCCTTCTGTGAATCCTTTTAAGAACGCGCCGCTTGCATAGGCTTCTTGAGGAGCGGCTGCTTTACCCATCGGTTTTACAATCGCCATAACCAATATTGCAGCAAGCGTAACAAGAATTGCAGGCGACAAGAATTTCCCGATATTGTCGACGAGCTTAGAAGGGTTTAATGACAAGATCAACGCGATTGAGAAGAAAATAACTGAAAATGCCGGTAACCCGATCGCAGCGAAATCTCCTCCAACAAAAGGCGCGATGCCGATTTCATATGAGACGGCTGCTGTTCTTGGCAATGCGAAGAACGGACCGATTGTTAAATATAATAATGATGTAAAGATAAGTCCAAATACTGGGTGTACACGGCTTGAAAGGTCTTGCAGATCGTTGCTTTTTGAATAGCCGATCGCCAAAATTCCAAGAAGCGGCAAGCCTACTCCAGTCATTAAGAAGCCTAGAATGGCTAATGTGACTTCAGAACCTGCAGCTTGACCAAGCTGAGCCGGAAAAATCAAATTTCCTGCACCGAAAAACAATGCAAACAACATCATCCCGATTACACCATACGCACCAAAAGATAATTTTTTATCCATTTTCTTTTTTCCTCCTAAAAGCATGAAGCTTTATATTTCATCTACAAAAGAAATTTTAAAATAACATTGGGAGTCGTAAAATTTCGTATGCAATATATCACATAGAGACATAATACAATATTAAATGAAAAATGCAACAGAATATCCTTAAAATTTTCAAAAACACAGTCAATTTTGTAAACTCATCAAAAAAACACATTTTTTCAAAATAATTATTCTCAAAAAAAGGAAATAGCACCGGATTATAGGTCATACAGCATAAAAAGCTCCATCTTGAGAGACGGGGCTTTCAGATTGTAGACAAAAGAATATTTAATCATTCATCTGCATTTATATAGGGTGACTCCGCAACAAGAAGCCGGAGCTAGCGCAGAGACAGGAGCAAGGGTTTCCGTGACGAGGAGGCTGAAGATGAGCCCACGGAAAGCGAAGTGGCCAGTCCGCTTAGGAGTTGTACACAGTTTTTCATATTAATCAGACGTTGTTTACAGTGTAAAAGCCCAGTCTTGATAGACTGGGCTTTTACACTTAGATTTTATTTTCTTCACGTTGCACTATTACTAAGGTACACTTCTTCGAATGGTTGAACGATGACAAAACCTTCTCCCGTGAATTCCATTTGAATCGACTCACCGCTGCCGCGCCCAAGAAAGGTTCGTAAAGAGATATCTGTGCGAAATTCCGGTTTTAAATTACCTGACCACGCAACCGTTGCGTTCGGATCTGTCAGTACCGATTCGCCTGGACGTACAAGGAGCGTCAATGGCTCATAATGAGATGTGATTGCCACGCGCCCCTTCCCTTTTAATGTCACATTGAACAATCCACCCGCCATCGCACCCGCCATTTTCTTCATCATTTTAATCTCCCAATGAATGCTCGGTTCGAAAGCCAACAAGTCATTGCCGTTGACGGTAATCGCTTCGTCGTTCAATTCGAATATCGTGATTTTCTTGCCTTTATCCGCTAAGTAAAGACGACCGCGACCAACCGCTTTCATCAATGAAGTTCCTTCGCCCGTTAATGCTTTTTTAAACATCGTACCGACACCATGTTCAAGCACGCCTTCACGTTCGAATTTGATTTGTCCGGTATAAGAAATCATGGACCCCGCTTTTGCCCATACCATATCTTCTAAATTCACTTCTAGAATACGCGGTGTTTCCAGCTCGAAATAATCGTTTTCCCGCTCATCTTGTTTGGTTTGTCGAATAAATTCATCAATTGTATAATTTGTCATCTTCTATTTCCCCTTCCTATCTATATATCTCTATTTACGGATGCCAGCTCTTGAAAGTTTCATGGAATTGTATTCAAGGTTCTTGGTTTCTATGAATCTTAAGTCGCGCGATTCTGTTGTAATGATGTAGAATAACTAATTATGGAAGAAACCTCGATTTTCTTTGCCACTTTGCTAGGAGGCGCGATGTAATATGAAATTTATCATGATATTTACACAATTACTCGTTTTATACGGTTTTTACATCGCTGGAGAATGGCTTCGGGCGTTGTTCGATTTACCGCTTCCAGGCAGCATCATCGGCTTTTTACTGTTATTCACCGCGTTGCTTTTGAAAATTTATCCGCTCCACTGGATTGAATCCGGCGCACAATTCCTGCTTGCCTTTTTATCTTTGTATTTCATTCCAGCAACGGTAGGGGTTATCCAATACGGTGAATTGTTCAGCGGCAAAGGCCTCTGGCTCATAGTTATCGCTGGATTCAGCACGTTATTGACGATGGGCGTATCTGCAACGCTTAGCCAATGGGCTTCTGGGCGCAGTTCAGAAGGGAGCATGTAACTTTATGGAACTGATCTTACTGTCATTATTGTTTGCTTTTTTGACCATTACCGCTTACCTGCTTTTCAATGCTCTTTATGTAAAATACCGCTGGACACTTCTTACACCCGTCTTAACGACCACGGTGGTACTCGTAGCGATTTTGCTGTTATTCGATATTCCCTATGATCGCTATATGCTCGGTGGACAGTGGATTACCGCGTTGCTCGGACCAGCGGTGGTCGCATTAGCAGTGCCACTATACAAACAGCGCAAATTATTGACGCAAAACTTATGGCCCGTCGCGCTTGGTGTATCGGCCGGCGCATTGACCGGTATGCTCAGCGGCGTGCTATTGGCAAAATTGGCGGGTTTTTCAGCTGAAATGATTTTCAGCATTTTGCCAAAATCAATCACCACACCCGTCGCGATGCAACTCGCCGAATCACTTGGAGGAATCCCTTCTTTAGCAGCGGTATTTGTTATGGTCGCCGGATTTACCGGCATCATTGCAGGCCCGTGGCTATTCAAAACATTAGGCATCCAGTCTTCCATTGGACGCGGCATCGGTCTAGGTGCGTCGGCCCATGGGCTTGGCACTGCGAAAGCATTTGAATATGGAATTGAAGATGCCTCAATGAGTTCCGTCGCTATGACTTTGAGTGCTGTAGCCGGTTCGTTTCTCGGACCTGCAATTATTTGGCTTTTGTTTTAGTTATTCCTTAAGTGACAGGTTAATGCTGTGAAGGTCTTGAACAACCCTTCTCCATTTACGATTGGCTCATGTCCCTTCTGTTGAAGCCCCAAAAGCCGATGAACAGTAATAATCCGGCTATGGCAATTAATAAAGCCACGTCACCATAGTTGATGGCTTCAATCGGCACCCTGGCAACATACCCATATGGTGTCAGTTTTTGGAGCCACTCTGGAAAATCGAACAGTTCCCCGAAATAGTTGACGATAAAAGAAAATGCGAGATATAGCCAGGTCAGGCTCGTCAACCGGGGTGCCCATCCGATCATTACAACAGCTATGCCAATCATGATCCATAAAGCTGGCAAATAAGCCAATGCCGATTTCAGAAACAATGTGATCGGCATTGGTTCATCGATTGTTGAAATCCCGATGCCCCCTAACCCCAAACCAGCCAACCCTAACGATACGATACTTGTAACAACCGCCAACAGCACATAACCGCCTAACATCCGATTTCTTGATACCGATTTGCTCAAGATGTGCTCTAGACGCCCGTTGGTTTCTTCTCCTTTCACTTTTAGAACGGCCATCAAAACGGGGATTGTTCCGAAAATACCCATGACGGACATCAATACCGGTATAAATTGCTCCATTAACGTAAAACCAGTTTGCTGAACAATTAAATCTTGTATAAACCCGACACTTTCAAAAAAAGTTTCCATCTCACCAAGTACGGAACCGTAGGATGCTCCAAGCACGAACATCCCCACTGCCCATGAAATGAGTCCGGTTCGTTGTAGCCGAAAAGCCAAACCGAATGGATTTGTCAACATTCTCGAGGCATGCGCTTTGCCCACGCGCGTGGGCAGAAAACTCGATCCAATGTCCCGAATCGCATTCAAATACAATGCGATCAACGCAAGAACTAATGCAATACCGATAGCCACACCTATCGGCCACCAATAATTATTCACAAATGCCTCAGTTCGCAGAATCAGCCCTAGCGGTGACAATAACGATAATGTTTCATTCGATAAGTCTCCAATCGCACGGGCAATATACGCGAGCACTAGAAAGGCGATAGACAAGCCGACAGCGCCCCGCGAACTTTGCGAAAGTTGATTGAACACAGCTGTGATGGAAGCGAAGACCATGCCAACCGCCCCCAATGAAAACCCATATACGAGTGATCCCACGAGATCGATGCTCTCGATGTTCAACATCAACAAAGAAGCAGCCGTCAAAACAGCTAGCAGCAAATTAGCACCAAAAAGCACGATCATAACCGACAATAAATTAGATAACCTCCCTACCGGTAAAGAACGTATCAACTCTAACCGCCCGTCCTCTTCATCCGAGCGCGTGTGGCGGGACAACAAAAGAATGTTCATCAGCCCAACTACTACTGCCGTCATCAACAGCATTTCGTGGCTCAGTAATGCTCCAAATGTATAATTGTCTAGTCCATACCCAGGTCCGACCATCGCTGTCATCGCCGGGTTCCGCAACGTCTCCCCTAAAACTTGCCGCTCTTGCGTACTCGGGTACATATTCGTGAATACGTAGGCAATGATTACTGTTACAGCGATTATCGGAAACAGCCACAACGGCAAGCGCATTCGGTCACGTTTGAGGATAAAACGGATCAAGACGATTGTTCCTAGGGCGTAGCGATTTCCCATTATCCCTCGCCCCCCGTTTGGTCCGCTCTTTCATAATGGCGAATAAACAAGTCCTCTAGTGTAGGAGGGGAACTCTCCATTCGTAAAATGCCAAAATCGCTAATATAGCGCATAATGGCATCTAAGTTTTCCAATTCCGCTTGAAACGTCATCAATCCGTTTTCCCCTTTAACGCCACTGACTCCTTCGAGTTCTTTTAGATTCGTGATTGGCCGTTTCGTCTCTACTTGAATAATTGTCCCCGTTAAATGTTGAAGCTCATTCAATGTACCTGTTTCAATAATCTTGCCTTGTCGAATGATAGCGACTTTATCACATATCTTTTCCACTTCAGACAGGATGTGGCTCGATAACAGTACGCTCTTCCCCTTTGCCTTCAATTCCATCACATACTCCTGAAAAGAACGTTCCATCAACGGATCGAGACCCGCAGTCGGCTCATCAAGGATGTAAAGTTCTGCATCCATACATAACGCAGCCACTAATGCCACTTTCTGCCGATTCCCTTTGGAATACGTTCTGCATTTTTTTCGCGGGTCCAAATCGAATCGACGAATCAGTTCTTCTCGCTTACCATCCGGCTTGCCTCCGCGCAATTTGATGAACAAATCGATCACTTCTCCACCCGTAAGGTTAGGCCATAAACTGACTTCACCTGGTACATAAGCGATACGCTTGTGAATCTCCACTGCATTTTTCCACGAATCCAGGCCAAAAATTTCCGCCTTACCTTCCGTCGCTTTGAGAAGGCCAAGGAGTACCCTTAACATGGTGGACTTGCCCGACCCATTCGGACCGATAAACCCGAATATTTCTCCAGGGGCCACTTCAATATCCACGCTGTCCAGGGCCTTGAGATCACCGAATTTTTTCGTTAATCCAGTCGTTTTTAATAACGTCATTGAAACCCCTCCACATCGCACTTCCTATATAAATACAATTCGGGATGATTACAACCTTCCCCTGCAATTGAATTGAAAGAATAGTTAAACTTAAAGGGAAATAGGAAGAAAGCTTTGCCCCCCTCAGGTTATAATGCTATGTTTTTAATGACTTATATTTCAGGGAGGTTACACGATGAAAAATTTATTGAAAAAACAGGGGTGGGCATTGCTCGCAGGCACTTTATCCCTTTCACTTTTAGCAGGCTGCGGTTCATCTGACAGCGAGAGCGGTTCTGAAGAAGCCAAAACGGCTTGGGACGAGATCAAAGAAGAAGGCACTTTGACAGTTGCCACTTCAGGCACGCTATACCCGACTTCGTTCCGCGAAGAAGGCACGGATAAATTGACAGGCTTTGAAGTTGAAGTTGTGCGCGAAGTTGCAGAACGTTTAGAGCTTGAAGTCGAATTCACAGAGCTTGGCTTTGACGAAATGCTGACTTCTGTACAGACGGGTCAAGTCGACTTAGCAGCGAATGACATTGAAGCAACAGAAGATCGTAAAGAGAAGTTCGCTTTCTCCACGCCATTCAAATTCTCTTACGGCACAGCAATCGTCCGCAAAGACGATTTGTCTGGCATTGAGACATTGGAAGACTTGAAAGGCAAGAAAGCAGCTGGTGCATCTACATCTGTTTACATGGAACTTGCACGTTCTTTAGGAGCTGAAGAAGTCGTTTACGACAATGCAACAAATGAA
>JBFIXY010000037.1:0-10243 GCA_041605655.1 Planococcus sp. (in: firmicutes)
GCTTTCAAAAATGGTTTTTTAATGTTCAATTCAATTCCTCCTAGTATTTTCTAATTACCAAATGTAGTATATTATGTAAATTTAGTAATTAGCAATACCGAATTGAAGAAATAAATGAAAAATTCGAAAAACAATTCAAATTACTTATTGGACCCTATTCTATTAGACTTAGTAAATAATCCATAATCGACTGATTCTTATTTCTTTTAGGAAAAAGAACTATTCCTGCTTAGCTGTAATGGTCCTTCCCAATACAAGCGTGAAGATTTAAAAAGTATCTATTTAGTTTATAGATCGGTAAACTTTCTATGCTCCTGCTTGACCATTTCTTTAAATTTATCTTGTTCTTCTTCATGTTTCTTCAAAAGGTGAATATTGGACAGTTCCATTAAATAGCCACCGACGCGCTTATTGTGCCAGACAATATAGCTATAGCGGTAGTCTTTCATCAATTCATCAAACCATTTTTCTCCGCTCAACATTTTCACATGCTTCTCTAACTTTGTCTCATTCGTAAAATAACCTTCTATTTTCGAGCAGATTGAACCTCCTATAATATCCAGGATAAGTGAACCTAAAAACCTACCTATTGCAGCAATAACTTGATATAGCGCTCCCAAAATATATTCCAGCACCCCAGCACTCACCTTATACAAATAAAAAATCGCTCTTAAACATCAGTATACATTTTTTAGGTAATGTGGAATATAGCCAAATAAAAAGACAGTGGCACAAATTAAGCCGAACTGTCTTTTAATTGATATTGAAAAGTTGCACAAAACGACAAACTTTTTGATTTCAACGCATCTTCCTGATCTTCATTTCGCGGTTATCATAAAACACTTCAATCGTTCCGCTATCAGCTGTGTTTAACACAGGCAAGTCCAAGTCTTTAAAGCGCCCCACAACTTCTGGACTTGGATGTCCATACCGATTGTCTTTTCCTGTGGAGAATATCGAAAGTTGTGGGTTTACCGCTTCCAAGAAATCTTGTCCACTGGACGTTTTGCTGCCGTGATGACCGACCTTCAAAACACTCAATCCTGTTATTTCATCGTTATACGCTTCTACGATTTTCTTTTCCCCTGCCATTTCCAAGTCTCCTGTAAACAGCACTTTAAACTCTTCGTATTCCAAAAGTAAAACCAATGAATCGTCGTTGCCTTCGTATTCTTGGTCGGCTGGCGACAAATAACGGAATGTCACGCCACCTTCTTCCCACCCGCTGCCTTTCAATGGATAATTCAATTTCGCCTCTTCGGCATCTACAGCCAATTCCTTCATCAACGCCGTCTCTTGTGAACCGGGTGTCACATGAAGATTGTTTACGCGAAGTTCTTTAAACAATTCGTCTGCTCCTTCCGCATGATCCGCATCCGCATGGCTCAGAATGAGTAAATCGACTTTTGAGATTCCCCGTCCTTTCAAATACGGAACGACGATTTGTCGTCCGATTTCAAACGGCCGCTCCCGCTGGCGAAATTCTTCATTGCCAAATCGCAATAGGCCACCAGCATCGATTACATAAACCGCTTTTCTGTATGGCAATTCGATAATGGCGCTGTCGCCTTGGCCAACATCGAGAAATGTCACTTTCAACGTAGAGTCGGTATAAGGGATCAATGAAAAAAACAATGCTGGCATTAAAATAATCAGCAGCTGCCAGATGCGAAACTTTTTTTCAGCAAGTCCATAAAACAATAAGACGCTTGCCATCAAGAAAAATACTAGCCATAGAGCAGGCTTGCCCGGATTCCACATCTGATGCGGCCAACTAGCCATCCAACTCATACCTTCAGCAATCCATTCTCTGAACGGCCCATAAATCGAAAACAATGTGTCTGCCGCTGGCTGGTATATAAATGTCAAAGCGAGAGCGATTAGATTAATTGGCAAGATGATTACAGTAAAGAGCGGTACAAACACAGCATTGACGACAAAAGCCGAGAGTGAAATCTCATAGAAATGAAAAAGCAAAATGGGGTAAAGCGTCAATTGCGAAATCGCGGTAATCACCATTCCTTGCTGAAACTGCGACGAGCAACGCTGCAAAAAATTCTTTGAATAAATAATGCCGAAGGCCGCGCCATAAGACAATTGAAACCCGATATTGTAAATCGCATAGGGATTCCAAAACACAAAGACGACCAGGCTTCCTAGGAGCACATTAGAAGCTCCTAATCGAATATTGGCAAGCTTTCCAGCCAATACAAAGCTGATCATACCTGTGGCCCGGAGAACGGAAGGAGCTCCCCCTGCCATGATTGCATAAAGAGGCATTATCAGCAGCAATACAAGGAACGCTGATTCTTTCCGAACCCGCAAGCGAATAAGAAGAAAATAGCATATTCCGGCTATGATCGCGACATGCAGTCCCGAAATCGCAAACAAATGGGAGATGCCGAGCGTCTGATAAATACGCCGCTCCTCAATCCCCATCCCTTGCTTCTCCCCGATCAACAAGGCTTCTGCTTCTGTAACAAGCGCTGCTGGAAAGGATTCTGTGATGTGCTCAGCTAGCTTTCGTCGTTGCCGAAGCATATTGGCGTAAAACGAATGCTGAACGTCTACTCCTTCAACTGCGTTAATGGCAAGCATCCCAACAACACCGTTTGTTTCAATGTAGCGAACCATATCGAATGAATATCGATGTGAAGGTTCTGACACTGCTTCGAAAGCTCCCGTGACAATTAGTTTCGATGCCGGTAATGCCGCCTCAAGCGCTTGTTTTTCAGCAATATCCTTAATTTGGTATTTAGCATAAACTTTTTCTCCGCTTGAAAGTTCTGCAAAACCACGCAGGCTATCCCCGTCGATAATATAATTCCCTTTGAAATCCAATGCGCCATTATAAGCAACAGCGGAAATCGCTGTCGGCATGCGCTGATTCTGAAGGCCGTACGTTAAAACAGCTATGACGAGGATGACGATAAACACACTTGCATTTTCGCGTTTCCAAATCATCCAGCAAAAAAGCAGCCCGATGAATACAAGCATTCTCGCTGTTTCATGGGCTGCATACGTGGCGATGAGAATTGCCGCTGTACTATATAGAAGAAAATTTCCGCTTACACTTCCACTTCTCCGAATAATTCATTCACCCGTTCTGTAAAATGGGCCAATTCTTCTTCCGTGCCGCCTTTTTCGCGCAGCTTTTCCAGCATTTCCATGTACAGTGAAGTTTTCTCGACGCTCAAGAAATCGATTTTTCGTTCATCGAACATAACCTGAATAACTTCCACACCGGCTTGTTCGAATAATTCAATCGCGTAAGAATGGTTTTTGTAATCAGCCGCGTAATAGAGCCTCGCTATTCCCGATTGAATAATCGATTTTGAACATTGGAGGCATGGGAAATGGCTGACGTACATATCTGCGCCGTTTACACTAACGCCGTATTTCGCGCATTGCAATAAGGCATTCATTTCTGCGTGAATGGTGCGCACACAATGATTGTCAACGACATAACACCCTTGGTCTATGCAGTGGTCTCCACCGGAAATGGAGCCGTTATAGCCACCTGCCATAATGCGTCGGTCCCTCACAATCGTTGCCCCGACAGCCAGTCGTGTACATGTGCTTCTAAGTGCCAGCAAATGGCTTTGCGCCATGAAAAATTGATCCCAAGTTATTCGCTTCATCTCATTGCCTCCTGCTAGTTTGTTATAAATAAGTGTAGCAGAGGGTGGGTTTTCGTCAACCGTCCATCGGATCAAATCGTGATCATTGAACCGTGATGCCGTCTTTTAAGCGTTCAAACGTTTTATCTCCAATGCCGGTGACTTTGGTCAAGTCTTCGATGCTTGCGAAATTGCCGTTTTCTGTTCGGTGAGCGATGATGGCAGCCGCTTTTGAAGGTCCGATGCCTGTCAGCTCCATTAACTCTGCATCAGTGGCTGTGTTGATATTGACCAATCCGCCTGAGGAGCTTTGTGAAGAACCCGCTCCTGATGGCATGGCTAGTACAGGCGTTTCTTCGCCAATCGCTGGCACATAAATCACCATTTCATCTTGAACTTTCATCGCAAGATTAATTGCCTTTGGATCAGCGGATTCCAAAAAGCCGCCCGCCGCTGCGATGGCATCTTTCGCACGTGCGCCCGTTGGCAATTCAAAAACGCCAGGGCTCGCCACTTGCCCTTTGATATCGATCATAATGGATGTTGGAAGTTCAGGTTGTATTGGGGGAGTTTCCGTCTGCTGAGGAGGCTCAGCTTGGACTAACGTAAGCGTTTCAGCCGGATCAAGTTCCGGCTCATTTTGGGGGAATAAAATAAAAATCGCAAGAGCGATAAAGGCTGCCGGGATGGCAAGCCAAGCTGTTTTTCCGCGAAGCTGGGATAGGTTCAGCGGTCTGCACTCCTTTCACAAAGAGGCAATTTAATGAAGCTTTCTGAATTGTATATGAATTCACCGCTGTTGTCTATCGATTTTTTCCTGCCGTTTCTCTAAATTTGCATAAAAAAACCTGCGGGTGCTCCGCAGGTTCTCGTCTGGTTAGTTTTTGATCGCATGGAAAAAGATGCGTTCGCTTTCTTCGTTCGGGCTGTCCCCGCTAAAGTCCGCAGTTACCGATTCCACTTGGAAGCCGGCTTGCTCGAGCCAAGACAGATAAGTCTCAACAGGATATGTCCGCTGTTCATGGGTTTCTTCAAACCGTTCGAACAATTCGCCGTTCCGCATGAAAAAAGTAATATCATGAATCACACTATGCGGCGCTTCGTTCGGTTCTGTATGCCAAATATATGCGACATTTTCACCGTCAAACACAAACGGGCTGTCCATATAGACTTGGTCTACTTTAAACAGAGAATGCACGTCAAAGAAAAAATGTCCTCCGGTATTCAGCGCTGCATACACTTCAGCAAAAGTTTGTTTGACAAGCTCTTCCGTCTCCAAGTAGTTGAGTGAATCGATGGCGATTGTCACGACATCGAAACCTTCTAGACCTTCTAAATTATCCATCGATAATTGCAATACTGGGATTGATCTGTTTGCTTCTAGGAAGCGCTGGTTCGCCATCGTCAGCATGTCTTCCGACAAATCGCTCGCCGTCACTTCAAACCCAACTTCACTGAAAAACTGCGAAAGGGTCCCAGTCCCACACGCCAAGTCGAGGAGTTTCCCCGACTGAACATGGGACCCGACCCATTCCACATATCTTTCGTACGGAATGTCTTCCATCAGTTCATCATAAACTGACGCGAATTTTCCATACTTCATACTTCCATTGTTGGCGCTTCTCTCCAGAGGCGCTCAAGGTTGTAATAATCACGCTCATCTTTATGGAAAACATGAACGACTACATCGCCAATATCGACTAGGATCCAACGCGCTGCGTCAAAGCCTTCGATGCTTTTCACTTCGTTCCCTGCAACGTGCGACTGTTCGATCACTTCGCGTGCAATTGCTTGCACTTGACGATCAGAGTTACCTGTACAGATGATGAAGTAATCCGCTAATAGCGAGATTCCTTCCATATTTAAAACCACGATATCCTCGGCTTTTTTGTCTTCTACGGCATTATAAGCCATTTGGAGTAAAGTTTGTTTAGTCATTCTTTCACTTTCCCTTTCTGTTTCGTGAAGTATTCGTAACACTTCAATGAATCCGGAAATACCGGTTGATTTTTTGATACAAGAAATTCGATGGAATGTTTGATGCAGGCTTCCATCATAACATCCAATCCTTGTTCTTTTAATTGTCGCAATTCATCGACTCCTGTGAATTTACGATTCGGTTCGACCATGTCTGCGATATAAATGATTTTTTCCAAGTCGGACATGTTAGCGCGCCCAGTTGTATGGTAACGAATAGCGTTCAAGACATCTTCATCTTTTACACCGAATTCATAGCTTGCGACATATGCCCCAACCGGCGCATGCCATAACTCTGCATGATAATCGAGCAATAGGGGGTCCATTTTCTGTGAAATCATTACTGATTTCATCCATTGATGGTCTGAAAATTTTGCGACATCGTGCAATATAGCAGCAACTTGCGCTTTTTCTTCAGGGACATTGAAACGTTTTGCCAAATCCACCGCCGCAGCCATCACTCCTAGAACGTGATTATAACGATTTTCAGGAAGGCGTTTCTTCACCTTCTGCAACATTGCGCTCTGGTCCATATAACCGCTCCTTTCGAATAAAAGCTTCCACTTTTTCCGGTACGAGAAATGAGATGGTTCTGCCTTGTGCCATTCTATTCCGGAGCATTGTCGAAGACAGATGCATTTCCGGCGAATCGATCATCCGAACAAGATACGGGCTCGTGTTTTCATAGCCCGGCCGATTGATTCCAATAAAGCGAACCAGTTTAGCAAGTTCGTCAATTCGGTGCCACTTGGCCAAATCGGTGATGCTGTCGCCACCGATGATAAAATAGAATTCCGTTTCCGGTTCGAGATTCATCATTTTCAGCATTGTGTCGTACGTATACGAAACACCGCCTTGCTGGATTTCGAAATCTTCCACACGGAATTCGGCATGTCCTTCAATCGCTAGTCGAGTCATTTCCAAGCGTTGTGAAGCATTTGCGCCATCTACCTCTTTATGCGGAGCAATGAAATTCGGCATAAAGCGGACTTCATCCAGCCCTTCCGAATGATAGGCTTCGTTCGCCATGATCAGGTGGCCGAGATGTGGTGGATTGAATGTTCCGCCCAAAATCCCGACCTTTTTCATCCTTTTCTCGGCAACTCGATACGCTTGTTTTTGACGGATGGTTTGTATAAGACGACTGTGTGGCCGATCAATTGCACCAACTCCGCTGCGGTTCCTTCTGATAATTGTTTCGCCACATCGTGTTTGCCGTCTTCATTGTTTTGAAGAATGCTGATTTTCACCAATTCACGAGCTTCCAATGCCTCTTCGATCTGACGCAGCATCGCTCCGTTGACGCCCCCTTTTCCAACTTGGAAAATCGGGTCTAAATGATGCGCTTCACTGCGCAAAAAACGTTTCTGTTTACCTGTTAACATAATTGCCTCCTAATTTTTCCGTAAGAATTCGAATCATTTTTTCTGTATTCGGGCTAACACCCGTCCATTTTTCAAATGCAATCGCACCTTGGTAAACGAACATACCGAGCCCATTTAACGTTTGGCAACCTTTTGCATCTGCTGCTCTTAAAAATGGGGTTTCGAGCGGATTGTAAATGATGTCCGCTGCAATTGTCCCGACGCGAATATGCTCAAGAGATAAAGGCAGCCCTTCATCTTTCGCAAGACCGACAGACGTAGTCTGTATGATAATCCCAAAATCGCCAAGCACCGTTTCAGCATCTTTCAAAGTTAAGGCTTCTCCGCCCATGACCCTAGCCAGTTCTTCAGCACGGCGATAAGTGCGGTTCGAAATGGTGATTGAAGCGAACCCTGCTTTTTTCAATGCAAAAGCAATGCCCCTTGCCGCACCACCCGCCCCGATGATCAACACCTTGTCCGTAAAATCCGGTTTTAACGTCATCAGTGAACGAACAAAACCTTCCCCGTCTGTGTTCCAGCCAGTTGAATGATTGCCATCAAACGTCACCGTATTGACGGCGTTCATCGCAATGGCTGATTCATCCAGCTTATCCAATAATGGAACGATTGCTTGTTTATGGGGCAAGGTTACATTAAAGCCACTTACACTTAAAGTCTTCATCGCGTGAACGACTTTTTCGAGTTCGAATGGTTCTGCATGAATTGGCAAATACGAAGCATCAATATCATGTTCATCAAACCACATTTCATGCATAAAAGGTGATAGCGAATGTGCTATCGGATCTCCAACGACCGCATACCATTTTTTCATCAAAATCCCCCTAGATTAAGGATGGCCGCAAAATAACTTCCACGCCTTTCGGAGCGTATGCGGCAATGACTACATTCGGATGCTGAACCGTAATCCAGCCAAGCCCTGAAAAGACAATATCCGTCTTGCTATCTTTCACGCGGAATTCATGACGCACCAATTCCGGGAAATCATCTTTGAATTCTGCAGATGGCGGTGCCAACATCCCACCTAAATGCTGTTCGTATAAAGCATCGGCATTTTCCAATTTTGTCCGGTGGATCGATAAATCATTCGCCACATGTACAGTGAAAGAAGAACGGTCCCCTTGGATAAAATCAAAACGGGCCAATCCGCCGATATAAAGTGTCTGTTCCGGATTAAGTTGGAATACGCGCGGTTTGATTTCTTTTTTCGGCATGATCATTTTCAAATCTTCCGTGTGCAAGAAATGCGCCAATTGATGATGGTTGATAATTCCGGGCGTGTCGAAAAGTGAATTTTCGTCATCGAGCGGAATTTCGATCATATCAAGCGTTGTTCCAGGGAAATGCGAAGTTGTAATTATATCGGAATGGCCTGTCGCCTGTTTGATGATGCGATTGATAAACGTCGATTTTCCGACATTCGTGCTGCCAACGACGTAAACATCTTCGCCCTTGCGGTAACGATCGATCGCTTCCATCGCTTCCACAACGCCTGTTCCTTTGTGAGCACTGACTGTCAGCACATCAATCGGTTTCAAGCCCTGTTTTTTCGCTTCTTGCTTCATCCAATTGATCAATTTATGTTGCTTGACCGATTTCGGCAATAAATCCGATTTATTGGCAATCAATAATATGTCATTGCTGCCGACAAAACGGTGGAGCCCTGGCAGCCAGCTGCCGTTAAAGTCGAATATGTCGACGATTTTCACGATTAAGCCTTTTCTTTGGCCAAGGCCATTCAATATCTTCAAGAAATCATCATCAGTCAACGAAACAGGTTGTAGCTCGTTGTAATTTTTCAATCTGAAGCAACGCTGGCAAATAATTTCTTCTTTATCTAAGGAAGATGGCGGTGCATAACCCAATTCTCCCGGGCGTTCTGTTTGGATTAATGCACCGCATCCGATGCAATTTGGCATTTCGTTCAATTTTCTTCCTCCCACATGATCTGGCCTTTATCTCGTAATCTTTTCATAATTCTGCGCTCCACTAAGCGGTTGAAACGAGTGAAAAAGCCGTCAGACTTCGCCACCGGCAGCACAAGTATCGTATGAAGTTTGTTGAGATTGCCACCGAATATATCGGTCAGCATTTGATCCCCAATAACCACTACGCTCTCACGGCTGACATTCATCAGCTTGAGCGCTTTTCTGAATGCACGGCCCATCGGCTTACGTGCTTGATAAATAAACGGTATGCCTAGTGGATCTGCAAAAGACTTCACTCGCAATTCGTTATTATTTGAAACGATCACCACTTGGATCCCCGCTTCTTTCATCGACCGCAGCCAATCGATCAACATTGGTGTAGCTTCCGGACGGTCCCATTCCACCAACGTATTGTCGAGGTCGGTAATGATTCCACGGATTTCTTTTTTCATCAGCATTTCCGGTGTGATATCAAATACTGTTTTTACGTATTGGCTTGGCACGAATTTTTGGTACATAAACGACAACTCCTGTTTCTACGGACTTAATTCAACTGATTATAACATATGAGCAAGGGCTTCTCCCACCTTGATCGCATTTCCGTTGCGGATGTTTTCAGTAAAACCGAATTTACCGTGTTCAAAAAACAACACTACCGTTGATCCGAAACTGAAATAAGCGACTTCCTCGCCTTTTTTCCAAGTCGTTTCAAGGTTGGTCATTTTAATCGAATTGACGAACATCGCCCCTACTTTGACCATCAGCAATCTGCCCGTTCCGCTTTCAAGTTCAGTAATCATCCGATAATTTCCGCTGATCGGGGCTTTGCCGTATTGCAATCCTGCCTGGTTGACCGGATATGATTTTTTACCCAACACGTATTGTTTAAACACCGTTCCGTCAACCGGGCTATGAATGCGGTGATAATCCGCTGGCGACAAATACAACACGATGTATTTGCCATCACGGTAAAAATCAGCCATCTCTTTATTGCCCAATAAATCTTCCATTGAATACTGCTGACCTTTCACCAAGAAATGGACTCCGTCATGAAGATCGCCTGCAATTTCCACTTTCGCATCAACTGGTGATACGACAGCCTGCTCGGCAACCGGACGACTTTCCTGTTTCAGTTGACGAATAAAAAAATCATGCAGCGTCGGAAATGATTCTAACGATCCGACAACATCTGTTGTATCTATTTGATAAGTTCTAATATACCCTGGAATCGCTCTGCGGCTAAGCCGTGACTGGGCGAATTGTTTGAGCAAGTTGGAAGTCAACGGCCCATTTGTCAGTTCAATTGAATGTTGATATATTTTTTTCTTCACAC
>JBFIXY010000038.1:0-10073 GCA_041605655.1 Planococcus sp. (in: firmicutes)
ACCATTGTTAGGCAGAGGGATTTTCAACCGGCGAATACCGGTGAGAAAAATTCACTATAAAGTTCTTTCAGGATTTTCGTTTCATCTTGTTTCAATACACCGAACACCAAGCTGACTTCTGAAGAGCCTTGATTGATCATTTCGATATTTGCGCCGGTACGGGCAATTGCAAGTGTCGCACGTGCAGCGAGCCCGGTTGTGTATTTCATCCCTTCACCGACTAAGACGACCATCGAAAAGTCACTGCTGAATGACACATCATCTGCATGAAGTTCATGCTTTATGCGATCGACGATGCGCAGCTCTTTTTGAGCCGTCAATTGATGGCTTCTGACGATGACAGACAGGTTATCGATACCCGAAGGAATATGTTCATAAGAGACGTGTTCATCTTCGAGAATTTGCAATAATTTACGACCAAAGCCGATTTCCCGGTTCATCAAGTATTTACTGACATATAAAGTGGAAAACCCGCTATCTGCTGAAATACCAGTGACCGGCCTTTCGGAAGAGTCCCGATCGGCAACAATCATTGTGCCTTTGGAATAAGGGTTATTGGTGTTTTTGATGCAGACGGGAACGGAAGCCTTAAAAGCGGGCATCAAGGCTTCATCGTGAAGCACGGCAAAACCGGCATAGGACAATTCGCGCATCTCCCGGTACGTCATTTCTTCAATTTCAACAGGACTCTCGACTGTATTTGGGTTCGCCGCAAAAACACAATCGACGTCAGTGAAATTTTCATAGAGTTCAGCGCTTACCGCCGCAGCTAGTATGGATCCTGTAATGTCTGAGCCGCCGCGGTCGAATGTGCGCAGCATGCCACTTTCAGTGAAACCAAAAAATCCCGGGAATACGCTGATAGTCGACCGATTGCGGAGTGTCGAAAGATTAGCGTAGGATTGCGGCAACGCTTGAACACGAACCGGCGGGTTATTGACGACAAGTCCGCCGAGTTGTGGATTAACGTATTCGGCAGGGAGGCCGATGGAAGTTAAATAAGCTGCAATCAATTTAGCGGAATTATCTTCTCCACTTGCTTTCAATTGATCGAAATACAATGAAGGATTTTCTTTAGATGCAGATAAGCGGCGAGTTAAATCGTCCGCTATAATAGAGGGAACTTCATTTCCCAGTCCAAGTTCTGCTGCAATTTCGCGGTAACGCGCCAGTACGTCTTGCAATGCTTCCTCCACAGGTTCTTCAGCGAGTGACGCGTCTGCGAGACGGATTAGCAAGTCGGTAACTTTTACGTCACCTGCAAAACGTTTACCAGGAGCGGAAACGACGATGATGCGGCGTGATGGGTCCGCTTTAATGATGTTAGCTACTTTTACGATTTGTGCGGCGCTAGCAACGGACGTGCCGCCGAATTTACATACTTTCATCGCGATCAGCTCCGATCTTAAAAGAATTTGGGGTTGCTTTCAATTTGATATAATACTATAATGTCCTTATGCAAAATACAACTGTATTTTCACAGTGTACACATCCTAGGGGGAATCGTCAATGAAAAATGAAATTTCAATCGGATTATTAGGACTCGGAACAGTCGGCAGCGGGGTAGCGACCATTCTGCAGCAACATCAGCAGGATTTGCGCCATAAATTAGGCGTGGAGGTAGCAATCAGAAAAGTGCTGATTAAAGATCTCCACAAAGAAAGACTTTCCAGTCTGGATCCGTCTGTGTTCTGCACAGATATTCATGAATTATTGAATGATCCTTCATTAGATATCATCGTGGAAGTGATGGGCGGTATCGATGGCGCGAAAAATGCAATTGAATCGGCTTTGAAAGCTGGCAAACAAGTGGTCACTGCAAACAAAGATGTAATGGCGGAATACGGCCATGAATTATTGAAACTAGCCGATGAGCAGAAATGCGATCTATTTTACGAAGCAAGTGTAGCGGGGGGCATTCCGATTATCCGCACACTCGAAGATGGTCTCGCCTCGGATCGTATCAGCAGTCTGATGGGCATCGTCAATGGGACGACCAATTTCATCCTGACAAAAATGAAGAAAGAAAATATGACATATGCAGATGCACTCGCGGAAGCAACGGAACTTGGATACGCTGAAGCGGATCCATCTGCAGATGTTGACGGACTGGATGCTGCTCGAAAAATGGTCATCTTATCGTCACTGGCATTTTCCACAGAAGTTCATCTTGAAGATGTGCTCGTTCGGGGCATGAAAGAGATTCAAGACGGCGATTTAGCAATGGCAGCGGAGTTCGGCTATACGATGAAAATGATCGGTTCTTCGAAGAAAGATGAAGATGGCATAGAAGTGACCGTCGAACCGGTATTCTTAGCAAATTCACACCCACTAGCTTCAGTGAACAATGAATTCAATGCTGTTTACATCCATGGTGACGCAGTCGGGGAGACAATGTTGTATGGACCGGGAGCGGGATCGTTGCCGACTGCAACGTCGGTCGTGTCAGATATAATCGCAGCTTGTCGCAATCTTCTTCTTGAAGTGAATGGCAAGCGCGTCCATTCAGCTCAGCATGAACGGGTGATGAAGCCGGAATCGAAACAGTTCGCGAAATATTTCCACCGTGTTCTTGTGAATGACGAAGTTGGTGTGTTGTCGAAAATGACGTCGATTTATGGCAAACACGGTGCAAGCATCCAATCGGTTATGCAGCATCCAGCGAAAGCGGAAGGGAAAGCGGAATTGGTTTTATTGACACACCGTGTTTCTCGTCAGCAGCATTTGGATGTTTTGGGTGATTTAGAAGGAACGGCTAGCGTCATCAGCCATTACCGCATTGAAGGGGAGGAATCGGCATGAGATGGCCTGGATTGATCGAACAATACAAAGACTGGTTGCCAGTCAATGAAAATACTCCCGCCTTAACATTGCAGGAAGGCAATACGCCATTAGTTCGCTTAGATAAATTATCGATTCAGTGGGGAATCGATTTATACGTCAAGCTTGAAGGAGCCAATCCGACAGGTTCGTTTAAAGATCGCGGAATGGTTATGGCGGTAGCCAAAGCTAAAGAAGAAGGCAAGTCTGTTCTTGTCTGCGCTTCAACGGGCAACACTTCTGCATCTGCAGCAGCATACGGGGCAAGAGCTGGCATGCGAACGATTGTCGTAATTCCGGAAGGGCGTATAGCCCTTGGGAAACTGGCGCAAGCTAAAATGTACGGAGCGGAAATTTTGGAAATCAAAGGCAATTTTGACGAAGCCCTTCGCATGGTACGGGAAGTAGGGGAAGAAGCAGGAATCGCTTTGGTGAACTCAGTCAATCCTTACCGATTGGAAGGACAAAAGACCATCGCGTTCGAAGTAATCGATCAGCTCGGCAAAGTACCGGATATTTTCGCGTTGCCTGTCGGCAATGCAGGCAATATTTCTGCTTCTTGGAAAGGTTTCAGTGAATACGCCGAAAAAACAGGAGCGAAACGTCCGGAATTATTAGGTGTACAAGCATCTGGTGCTGCACCAATCGTTCATAATCGAGTGTTTGAAACGCCAGAAACAGTGGCTACCGCCATTCGTATCGGTAACCCAGCCAGCTGGAAGTTGGCGTTAAATGCGTTGGATGAATCGAGGGGCACAATCTTAGAAGCGACTGACGATGAAATTTTGGAAGCCTATCAATTATTGGCATCGACGGAAGGCGTTTTTGCGGAACCGGCATCTTGTGCATCAATCGCAGGCATCAAAAAACAAGTGGAAAACGGCAACATCAAAAAAGGTACATCCATTGTCGCGGTATTGACAGGAAATGGACTGAAAGATCCTGAAACAGCTATTGCAGTCAATGCCGATAAGAAGCAATTAGTCCCTGAAGACATGGAACAGTTCTGGGAGGATTTGAAAAAAGGGGTAAAGGTATGATGTGGACGGACTTCACAGTAACCGCTCCTGCATCAACTGCGAATTTGGGGCCTGGGTTCGATTCAATTGGTCTGGCATTGGATTTTCAAATGACGATTCATGTATCACGGGCTGAAAGATGGCGTGTGGAATATTGCAACGATAGCTATAGCCATTTATCTGGGGCCAGTGAAAACTTAATTGTTAAAGCAGCATTACACGCAGCTCAAAAAATGGGGAAGAATTTACCGCCGGCAAAACTTGTGGTGGATACGGAAATTCCGCTCGGACGTGGACTTGGCAGCAGTGCAGCGGCAATTGCCGGGGGCATTGAAATTTGTTCGCGGCTTCTAGGAATCGACATTCCGGTAAAGCAAAAAGTGGAGATCGGTACTGAATTGGAAGGGCATCCTGATAATATTTCGGCAGCAATTATGGGTGGTTTGACAATTTCATATGCAGAAGGTAAGGACCTTGAAGTTGTTCATGCTTCCGATGTGTCAATAGGAGTTGTTATGATGGTGCCGGCTGTCGAATTTTTAACATCCGAATCGCGCGGATTATTGCCAGAGGAGCTTCCCTATACAAACGCAGTGCAAAGTAGCGCAGCAGCAAATGTGTTGTCAGCTGCATTATTGCGGGGGGATTGGCATACAGCTGGCAGGATGATGGAGAAAGACGCTTTTCATGAACCATTTCGACAAAGTCGATTTCCAGACTTTGATCAAATCCGTTTAGCGTGCCATTCAGCCGGAGCGTATGGATCGGCTATCAGTGGAGCGGGACCCTCTCTGTTCATCATGGTGCCGAATGGCAAGGAAGAAGAAATATGCAACGTTTTGCAAGAGCAATTTCCGCATTACGAATGCAGTTTTACAAAACCGAGCCCAAAGGGAATCAAATCATTTGAAACTGTGGTCTAGATAAATTTGAAAAAGCGGTCCGAGGAAATTTTCCTCGGACCGCTTTTGATTTTGCTTATATTTTGATGGAGATGTATTTTGTTTCAACAAATGCTTCGAGGCCTTCTTGCCCGCCTTCGCGCCCGATACCGCTTTCTTTCATGCCGCCAAAAGGAGCTTGTGCAGACGACGGTGCCCCGTCGTTCCATCCCACGATGCCGTAGTCCAGGTTCTCTGCAATATAGGTGCCGCGTGACATGCTGTCCGTAAAGAAGTATGCAGCCAACCCGAAGCGTGTATCGTTCGCAAGTTGAATGGCTTCCTCGTCTTTTTCAAATGTCATGATGGGAGCTACAGGGCCGAACGTTTCTTCGTTCATCACCAGCATATCGGAATTCGCGTTTACCAATACCGTTGGATTATAGAAGTATGTGTCGTTATCCGTTGAACCGTCGCCCCCAATCAACACTTTTGCGCCTTTTGAAACAGCATCCTGAACATGGTTTTGTACTTTTTCGTAACCATCTTTATCGACCAATGGACCGATATTGACGCCTTCATCCAACCCGTTGCCGACCTTCAGTTTTGAAGTGGCTTCTTGCAGGCGTTTTGAAAATTCGTCAGCAATGCCGGACTGGACATAAATTCGATTTCCACAAACGCAAGTCTGACCGGCGTTTCGGAATTTTGAAGCGACGACGCCTTCTACGGCAAGGTCAAGGTTCGCGTCATCAAGCACGATGATGGGTGCGTGTCCACCCAGTTCGAGTGATAAGTTAAGCATGTTATCAGCGCTTTGTTTCATCAATTCCTTGCCAATTTCAGTCGAACCCGTAAAGGTCAATTTTCGAACATCTGGATGACTCGTGAATACTTTACCGATTTTACCGGCACTCCCCGTTACAAGGTTGATCACACCTTTCGGAAATCCAGCTTGTTCCGCCAGCTCAAACATGCGAACGGCCGTAAGCGGTGTCAATTTTGCGGGTTTAGAAACAAAAGTGCAGCCTGCTGCTAGTGCAGGGGCCATTTTACGGGCCATCATCGCCGCTGGAAAGTTCCAAGGTGTAATGGATACCACGACGCCGACCGGCTGTTTATTGATTTGGATGCGTTTGCCTTCTTTGCTCGCTGGAATCGTTCGGCCATAAAGTCGTTTGCCTTCCTCTGCGAACCAGGAAATAAATGATGCGGAATATTCAACTTCCCCGATTGCTTCAGCAAGTGGTTTGCCCATTTCCTTCGTTAAAATTTCGCCGACTTCTTCTTTGTGCTCTAGGAGCAAATCATGCCATTTCATCAATAACTCTGCGCGTTCATATGCCGTTGTTTTAGACCATTTCGGGAATGCGGCTGCAGCTGCTTCGACAGCATCTGTAGCTTCTTTTTCTCCACCGTTCGGTACTGTGCCGACTTGTTCGCCGGTAGCGGGGTTCATCACATTGATGACGCCGTCACCTGTAGTTTGCCATTCGCCATTAATATAGTTTTTGCCTTCCATGAATAAACCCTCCTTCAATTTTTACCTATTCATTAAACATACCTCTTCCTGATTGAAATAAAACAATGCAAGTGTAGGAAATAGAAAATCTTGAAAAAGTGTATTTACTCTTTCAAGTTTGGCGAGCGATTGTATAGAGGCTGAATTTACGAATGAGTTAATATTTGTAAAAAAAATGTTGTTTGGTGAATAAATCCGTTTTAATAGGGTATATATGTAAATAAGAAGTTACGATAGTTAAAAAATAGGAGGTGATAACATGTCGACTAATTACAGTCCTTATGAAGTTCGCCCGTTCAAAAAGCAGAAAGTAATGAAGCAATGCGGCAATTGTTTTGTTGGTGAATCAGAACGTATTGCCCAAATAGGAGATAGGTTTATCATGTACTTTATGGAAAATGCCACGCAAGAAGGCGTGCTATTTAAAACGATAAAAGAAATAACGATGGATCTGAATGTGCCTCATCAAACTTTATCTAAAGTATTAAAAGCTTTAGAAGAAAACCAGGTTATCTACAAAAGGAATGGCATTATCGGATTGGCCACAGATTAAAAATGCGGACCGCTTCTTAAATGAAGCGGTCTTTTTTGTGTGAAATGATGAATTTAAGCGAATCCCATTTCAAGTTTTTTTTGGCTGCGACAATTAAGATCACTACTTTACGGGAGAAATGACTTTGTTTTGAAGTATTTTGTGGCATTGATAGAGCTATAATTCTCTAAAAATAAAAATCCCGATTAGAAAAAATCCGAAAGAGGATTTCGCGTATATAATAGGCATAAAGTAATGATTATAAAATATTAAACATTATTTATTGTGTGACATTAGACTAATTGCTTAAAAAGTATAGAAAATTTTGATATTTTTTTGCAATAAGTGTAGATTGAACTATAAAAGTATGATATAAATAAATTATAATTATCTGAATTTTAAGAAATGATTTAAATTCTAAGTCTTTTTGCTTAAAAGGAGGGCAAGCTTATGGGTAAAAAATCGCTCGTTTTAAACATCGTTAAAAATTTAAGAATGCGAATCAAAATGATTTTATCGATTTCATTTCTGTCAATTGCAATCGTCTGGATTTTAAATAGCTTCTTTATCGTTCCTGAATATGAAGCGGTAACGCAAATTTTTATCGAGGAGTCTTCGTTAGCAACTCAAACGACAAACGCTCCTGCAATCGATGCTATCCCCTCTATTTCAGATACTTATAGCGCGATTGTGAGAAGTCCAGAAATATTGAAAGAAGTTATCGTTGGTATGGAATTGGAAATGACCATTTCAGAATTAAGAGAACAGGTTTTTGTTACGAAAACTGAAAATTCACAAGTGTTGAATATTCGGGTTGCTGGAAATGACAAAAATGAAGCTGCTGCAATTGCTAACGCACTGGCTGTTGTTTTTGTAAAGGAGATTCCAAACTTGACTCAAACAACAGGAGCAACCATTATTTCAAGTGCATCTGATGGACCTGAATCCACGCTCTTCGAAGAAAATGTGATCTTTAGTTTAGGGGTGGCAGGAGCATTCGGTTTGATCGTTGGAACTTTATTCGCTTTCATACTGGAGTTGCTGAATACAGTCATCAAGACAGGTAAAAAAGAAAGACGAACATCTTCAACAAGCTTCCAGACAGTGTTCAAATAAGCTTCAGCGGGGGATAGAGGTGAGTGCCATGTATGAAGTGATTTCCTTACAGAATAATTTGCGGTGGCAGAAAGTATTGGATGTAATGCAAATTGATGACGTTCATTACACAACTCATTATTTTCTTAGCGCGCTGACTTTGGATCCTGGTGAAGCGCTGATGTTTTACTACAATGATGAATTAGGCAGTGTCGCTTATCCGTATATTAAACGGCAGGTCGAAGAGGGGCATTCCAATTATTTTGATATTACAACGCCTTTCGGCTATGGGGGGCCGGTTCTAAGAGCGACCACCGATGCCAGTGCATTAGCAGTTGAATTCATGGAAGTTTTTTCGAATTATTGCAAGGAAGAAGGCATCATTGCAGAATATATTCGTTTTCATCCTCTATATGGCAATGCTTCTTATTTTAAAAATCATTTGAAGCTCATTCCAATTTACGAAACGTACACCATCGATTTGAAGAAATTTGCTCAGACCAGTATTGCTTTGGAAAGCGATGCCGGGGAAAGTGAAAAGCTAGTGATAAAAAAACTTGGAACGGTTCGACATATGTTTGATTTTCTGGTGCTCTATTATTCGGAGGTAAGAAAGCGGGAGGAAGCTGACAGTTACTATTTTTTCACCGAAGATTATTTTGAAGCGCTCGTCAGCGAATTAGGGCAGGTGTTGCATTTGTTCGGAGCATTCCGAGGTTCGAAGCTGGTATCTGCTTGTTATATCTTGGCTGAAGGAAACGTGATTTATCACCATTTGGACGGTACGATTGAAAACGAAGATAAGGGAGAAACGACAAGAGCTCTTCTGCTCAAGGTTGCAGAATGGGGGGCTGAACATAACATGGCTTACTACCACCTAGGTGGGGATTTTAAAGTGGAGAGTTTACAAGTCATACCCATTAAAAGAAATCTAGCCAATATGCAACCATCTATGTTCTATATATGCGAAAAAATCCACAATGACATCGTTTTTAGAGATTTGGTAAATCCGGAAGAATTGGATATAGAAAAACGTTATCGCAATGTCTGATACTTGCGAAGCATCACAAAAAAATGGGAAAGCCAGGGAGGCTTTATTATGAGATACTTACAGTACAAGGGACTCATGGAAAGAGAATATAAAAAATCACTAAAACGGATTATGTACAGCCTATGTGTAGAGAAAGGGCTGAGTGCTTCGGAAGGGGCCAAGACATTAGGTGTTGCTAAAGAAATTTTCGTCTATTGGCGTCAATATTACAGATTTGAAAAAAAGCAATTATTGTTTGATCAAACAGTGAAAAATTTGGACAACTTTCAAGAAATTTTTGCTGAAGACGTCAAAACGATAAACCTTCACAGTAATTTGGAGAATGAGGACGAGGAGTCGATTCAAGATCTGGAAGAAGTGATTGTCCACTTGATCGATTACTATAAATACTTGCATTATAAAAATTCTGATACGTCTCTTGAAACAGCCAAAATCCCATTTTTTGAATTCAGCCATAATGTAGTGGAAAGCTATCGGATGGAAGAATTGTCAGATGAAGTCAAGTCCCACGACCAACAGTTCCGACATTGAAGAAATAGCAATATAGATAGGATGAAAAAGAAATGCAAGCATTTACAAAGCAAGCGATCGAAGTTATCAAAAATATTCCTGAAGGCAAAGTTATGACATACGGCCAGATTGCGGCATTAGCTGGGAGCCCTCGCGGTGCAAGGCAAGTGGCCCGACTGCTGCACAGCATGAGCAGTAAATACGAATTGCCCTGGCACCGAGTAGTAAATGCCTCAGGTCAAATCGTAGTAAGTGACCCAGAGTCCCGCTATGCGCAACAAACATTCCTTGAGCAGGAAGGTATTGAAGTAAACCGATTGGGTAAAGTGAACTTGAACTTATACCGAGTCGAATCGACATCTTAAGCTATTCCTATTTACTGTCAAAAGAGGAGTAGCCAATTACATAAATTCATTTTGCTTAGATTGGTATCAACGTTTAGGTGATCAGCATGCTGGGTATAAACCTCCAGGATGCTTTTTTACTATCCACTAATGGATGAGATTGAATAATAACAATTTGAATATGAACATATAGAAAGTGGGAGTCGTTTTGAAAAACAATAAAAAGCCGGTTATTGGCATTACAGCAAGAGTGGAAAAAGATCAAATGTATACACTTGATCCGGTATATGGCAAAGCGA
>JBFIXY010000039.1:0-9961 GCA_041605655.1 Planococcus sp. (in: firmicutes)
AGAAGAGATTGAAAAATCACTGCGCCCGGAAACCGTTTGTATCTATGTTGAGACACCGATCAATCCGACAATGGAAATGGTTAACCTTGAAGCAGTTATTGCAGTGGCTAAGAAACGCGGTTTGCGAGTAGTTGTGGATAACACTTTTTGTTCGCCGTATTTGCAAAACCCATTAAAAATGGGAGCGGATTTTGTGCTGCATAGTGCGACCAAATACTTGAACGGCCATGGGGATGTGGTCGGCGGGGTTTTGGTCGGTGCGGATGGAGAAGAGATGCAAGGGCTTCGCATGACAGTACAAAAGGATATTGGGGCAATTATGTCGCCGTTTGATGCTTGGCTTTTGCTACGCGGAATGAAAACATTGCACGTGCGGATGGATCGCCATATCTCAAATGCTAAGACCGTATTGGAGTTCCTGAAACAAGAACCCTTGGTGAAGAACATCCTTTATCCGCATGATGAAAGTCATCCGCAATTTGAAATCGCGAAGCGTCAAATGCGGGAAGGTGGCGGATTGATATCGTTTGAGATTGAAGGCGGTAAAAAAGAAGCACAAAGGTTCATGAACGCGTTGTCGATGATTAAAATCGCTGTAAGCTTAGGCGATCCAGAAACGTTAATTCAACACCCGGCTTCCATGACGCATCAAATCGTGCCGGAAGAAAACCGTCGAGCAATGGGGATCTCCGAGTCATTGATGCGATTGTCAATCGGGCTTGAGCATACGGATGACTTGATCGCGGATTTGACTGCAGCTTTCCAAGCGGTCAAGCCACGTTTGCAAGAAGCTTAAACAAAGAGGCCCCCGAATCGTTTTATGATTCGAGGACCTCTTTTTCGTAGATTTATAAATGTTTTAACAATGTTTCCGTGAACTTCTCTAGACCTGATTGGTCGTCCGCTGTAAAGCGGCTCAGTTCCGGGCTGTCGATATCTAGTACGCCAATCACTTCGCCGTTTTTGATCAACGGGATAACGATTTCTGATCGGGTCGCACCATCGCATGCGATATGTCCAGGGAAAGCATGAACATCTTCAACTAGCATTGTTTTCTTTTCAGCAACAGCTGTCCCGCATACGCCGCGGCCGACTGGAATACGTACACATGCTGGCAAGCCTTGGAATGGACCAAGCACAAGTTCGCCTTCTTCCATCAAATAGAAGCCGACCCAATTGACCTGATCTAAAAATTGGTTTAATAATGCAGAAGCATTGCTTAAATTGGCAATGGCATTCGATTCGCCTTCTAATAAGGCATCGAGTTGTTTTCCGAGCATCGCGTATTGGCTAGCACGCGTGCCGCTATAAGTTGTTTGAGTGAACATGAATGACCCTCGTTTCGTTTGTGGATTTATCCATTATAGATTTTGTCATAGCCTTGATGCAAGCCTTTGACACTGTGTGCATCTGATCCGTATACAAGTGGAATGCCGAGCGACTCTGCGTACACGATCCATTTTTTCGGTGGGTAAGGTTCAAGACAATCCGGTTTGACATAGCCGGCGCTGTTGACGTCCAACTCGGCGCCCGCTTCTGCAATCAGGTCGATTATTTTTTTTATGGATTTGTCATCGTCAATTTTGTGGCCGTGGGCTAACTGGAATTTATGTGTCAACGTCGGATGACCGATGCGTTTCGGTTTGAATGCTCCAAGATCAGCGGCAATCGACGCTTCGACAGTTTCATAATAGCGTGCATAGGCTGCTTCTACAGACCCAAGCGCAGCAGCAAGCTCCATAAAAACGTCAGAGGAATAATCCAGACAAAAATAGCCGGAGGCGGTTTGAATGAAATGAACTGACAAGATGGAGTCGTCTAGGCGAGGTCCGATGTGATCAAGAAAATCTCGCGTCTCCGCTTCAAATCCCTCAATAAAATCAATTTCCAACCCGGTTCGAATCCGGATATCATTTTTATATGCATCTTTTACTGCGTCTACAGCGTCAAGATAACGGTATAATGCCTCAAAGCTCATCCCGCTATCTTGCATAGGTGTCGTATCTGTAAAAGAAGGGGGGAGGGGAGCGTGTTCGGTGAATGAAATGTCTAAAAACCCTGATGTTATCGCTTTTTCAATATAGGATTCCAGTGCATCAGCAGTGCCGTGCGGGCAAAATGGGGTATGAATATGTCCATCTCTTTTCATGGGAAAAACCAACTTTCTACAAAGAATAAAAATATTTTTTCATTTCTTCTAATTTCGCAAACAAAACAAGAGAATACATGTTAAAATGATAGAATCACGAAATGCATTTAGATAGAGAAAGAAATGGATTTTGGAACAGGGGGCTATTTGGCTTATGATGAATTATATCATCATTGCGGTCATCATTCTAATAGCGGTAATTATCGTCGGATTTATGTTTCGAAAGAAGCACAACGCGGAAATTGAACGCTTGGAACAGTTAAAACTGCAAATACAAAACAAACCGATACTTGAAGAACTGACTAAGGTTAAACAATTGAACATGAATGGCCAGACGGAAGAAATGTTTGAACGCTGGCGTGCTGTCTGGACTGAAATCATGGACGTACATATACCGAAAATCGATGCAGCATTGTTTGATGCTGAAGATGCGATTGACCGTTTCAATTTCGGAAAAGCGACATCAATCGAACGCGATATCGAAGGCCGCATTGAAAAAGTGGACCAGCAAATGAATGAGATTCTTGCGGAATTGAGCGATTTGATCGGTAGTGAGGAAAAGAATCGCAGCGAAATGGACTTGATGAAAGACCAGTATCGCCAGGCACGTAAAACGTTGTTGGCACACCAGCATTCTTATGGGGCTGCAGCTGGTCAACTTGAGAAAAAGCTGGAGTCGTTCACACCATTATTCAGTGAATACGATAAATTGACTGCAGAAGGAAATTACCTGGAAGCCCGTGAAACAGTGATGGGTCTGGCAGACGAAGGTGTATATGTCTTCTCGCTTATCGAAGGAATTCCACCCCTGCTTGCTGATGTGCAATCGAAAATACCTGCTTCTATCCAGGAGTTGCGTAGTGGTCAACGCGAAATGGAGTCCCAATCGTATTATTTGAACCACTTGGAACTTTCGAAACAATTGGATGAGATGGAACAGGAACTAGTTGTCATGAAAGAAGAAATTGCAGAATTGAGAATCGCTGAAACGACTGTAAAAGCAGAAGCGATCAAAGACCGCATTGATTCATTTTATGAGCTGCTGGAAAAAGAAGTCGAAGCGAAACATTTCGTTGATCAATACAAAGCTGAGACGGGTGCGCAATTGGATGCCGTGACAAGCAATGCACGCGATACGTACGATGAATGCGCAGTCGTTCAGCAAAGCTACAAAATATCCGAAAGCGACGCAGCGATTCCGCGTGCTTGCCTCAATAAATTAGAGGAACTCGAACAACGGTTCGATCTTCTTCATTCACGTACGGAAGAAGAACAAGCAGCGTATTCAAGCCTGCAAGAAGAATTAGTCAATATCCGGACAGAGCTTGCTGAAATCGACATTGCTCAAAGCAGCTTGGCCGAATCGTTGAAAAACTTGCGTATTGATGAACACGAAGCCCGCAAAAAAATGGAGCATTTGAAACGTCAATTGCAAGAAACGGACCGGATGCTTCACAAAGCGAACACACCAGGCATTCCGGAAGAAATGGATGTACGCCTTGAAGAAGCGGAAGAGCATTTGTTCGTTGCTATGCAAGGTTTGCAGGAAGTGCCGCTAAACATGAAGTTAGTTGATAATTACTTGACGAAAGCCGAGATTTGCATCAACGAAGTGGAAGAAAAAGCGGTCGAAATGGTCGAAAATGTTCTTTTGATCGAACGCATTATCCAGTACGGCAACCGTTACAGAAAAACGAATCCGCAGATGAACGCGAAGCTGATGGAAGCGGAAGAATCTTTCCGTCAGCTCCGGTATTCAAAAGCGCTGGAAGAAGCGGCTACAGCAGTAGAAAACTTTGAGCAAGGTTCGATGAAACGAATCGAAGTATTGGTCAAAGAAGATGCTTGGCGCGTATAAAAAATGAGAAAACCACCAGCCAATCCGCTGGTGGTTTTCTTTTCGGAGGGCTATACATGATCTACCTAGACAATAGTGCAACAACAAAACCGAAAAAAGAGGTTTTGGACACTTTCATAAAAGTGAATGAACAATACTACGCCAATCCAGCTTCGATTCATATGATGGGGAATCAGGCGGAAGACTTGCTTGAAAAAGCGCGCACACAAATTGCCGACTTACTGGGAATGGACAGGATCATTTTCACCTCTGGTGGCACTGAAGCCAATAACCTAGCGCTTCAAGGCATTGCTGAAGCTGCAAAAGCACGCGGCATGCATTTGATCACAGCAGTTTCAGAACATTCTTCTGTCCTTAAAACAATGGAGGCGTTAGAAAAGCGCGGATTTGAAATTACGCGCTTGCCGGTCGGCCGCAAAGGTGAAATCGATTTAATGGAGTTAAAAAAAGCGATAAGAGAAGATACGGTATTGGTAAGTATTATGCACGTCAATAACGAAATCGGCGCGATCCACCCGATAGCGGAAGTGAAAAAGCTTTTGTTGGGCACTCGGACTTTATTGCATTGCGACGGCGTTCAAAGTGTAGGGAAAGTAGCAATGGATCCGCAGTATATGCCTGACTTGTTGACCGTTTCGGGGCATAAGATTCACGGCCTGAAAGGCAGTGGAGTATTAGCTTATAACAAAGGCGTCGAGCTTGCACCAGTTCAACACGGCGGCGGCCATGAATCCGGCTTACGGAGCGGCACGGTATCTGTGGCGGATGCAGTGGCTATGGCAAAAGCATTGCGGCTCGCTGAAATTCGACCGGAATTTGCTAATTGGAACAAGCAATTACGCAACTTTCTGGCTGACTTCAATGGTGTAAGAGTTGTTAGTCCGGAAGGGGCAGCCCCGCATATTTTAGCAATCGCGATTAAGGGGATAAAAGGCGAAGTTTTCGTATCCGGTTTGCAGGAGCAATCCGTTATCGTTTCAACGTCGAGCGCTTGCTCCTCGAAGAGCACATCAGCCAGCCATGTAATTGATGGGGTCGGCTTGCCGAGAGAATTTAAAGACGGCGTCATTCGTATTAGCTTTGGCGCATTTACGACAACCGAAGATATTTTATCTTTTCAAAAAGCGTTTGCACATGTTTACGCGATCATTAAAGGAGCCTAACCCATATGAAAACCAATCAAATACTCGTCCGTTACGGTGAGTTGTCCACAAAAGGAAAAAATAGAAGTTCATTTATCGGTCGTTTGCGCGACAACGTCAGACAAACATTTTCAGATCTTCAAGGTGTGCGCGTCAAAGCAGAACGCGATCGGATGTTTATCTATTCGGATAGCGAAGCGGAAATTGAACAAGTTCTGACACGGTTGCAAAAAGTATTTGGCATTCAATCATATAGTCCGGTGACGCAATGTGAATTGAATCTTGAAGCGATGCAAGAAGCGGCTATGACAGTAATGGAAAAAACGTCCAATGCGGGTAAAAGCTTTAAAGTATCGGTCAAGCGTCCTTACAAAGCATTTCCACATGAAAAACCTGAAATCGTCCAAACAATCGGCTCTCATGTATTGCGCAATTTTCCAGGACTCACTGTGCAAATGAAAAATCCGGAAATCGAGTTGAAAATCGAAGTCCGGGCTGAAGGGGTATTTATGATGGCGGAGACCATTGCCGGAGCGGGTGGCTTACCGGTCGGAGCGTCCGGCAAAGCATTGCTATTGTTATCAGGAGGCATCGACAGCCCTGTAGCAGGCTACCATATGCTGAAGCGCGGAGTCCGACTGGAATTGATCCATTTCTTCAGTCCGCCATATACAAATGAGCGAGCTAAACAAAAAGTGTTTGATCTGGCAGAAAAATTAAGCCAGTTCGGTTCATCGATTAGATTGCATGTCATTCCATTTACGGCTCTTCAACAGGAAGTTCACAAACAAGTGCCAGATAACATCACAATGACATCGACGCGCCGGATGATGATGCGCCTTGCCGATCAAGTAAGAGAAGAGACAGGATGTCAAGCCATCATAACGGGCGAAAGTTTAGGGCAAGTTGCAAGCCAGACTCTTGAATCACTAGCAGCCATTAACGCTGTAACCAACACCCCGGTATTGCGACCATTAATTGCAGTGGACAAGCTGGATATTATTGAAACAGCCCAGCAAATTGACACATACGACATTTCCATACGACCGTATGAAGATTGCTGCACAATTTTTACATCGGCTAACCCGAAAACCAAACCGAAGCTCGAAAAAGTCGAGTATTACGAAAAATTCGTGTCCTTTGACGGGCTGATTCAAGATGCGGTTGAAAATAGAGAAATCATTAAATTTCCACGACCGAAAAAAGCCGCTTTTGATGATTTGTTATAATCTCGATTTAGAAAATTAGATATAGAATTATAATTTTAGAAACAGATTACCGATAAGGTGATCTGTTTTTTATTTAAGTATTTTGAATACTGGGAATTTACGTTATACTTAAATAGTAGTATTTACAAAATGCCAAGGGGGAATTAATAGTATGGAACGAAATCAGCTCGTAGCACCTGAATCTTATAATCTGACGGAAGAAATCGAGAGATTCGCGACAGGCGATGGCAAGATGGCTATTATTTGGGAGAACGACAAAGGAGAAACGCAGGAACTTACATATGATGAATTGATTGATCGCGCCAATAAAGCGGCAAACAGCTATGAAAAAGCAGGATTGAAAAAAGGGGACATCGTGTTGGTTATGGTGCCGCGATTGATTGAGGCATATGTTGCATATATCGGAGCATTAAAAGCAGGATTAGTTGTTATACCAAGTTCAGAGATGTTGCGCGCCAAAGACATTTCGTACCGTTTGAACCATAGTGACGCAAAAGCGGTCATTGCTTATGAGCCATTCATGGATCAATTTGCAGAAGTGAAAGAAATGGACCGTGTTGTTAAATTCGTCATTGGCAAGTCGGACAAGACATGGATTTCCTTGACGGAAGAAATGGAAAGCGCTTCCACTGATTATACAGCTGCTGATACGAAGAATAGTGACATGGCATTCTTATCCTATACTTCTGGAACGACCGGCAACCCAAAAGGTGCTGTACATAGCCATGGATGGGCTTATGCTCACTTAAGAACATCAGCAGAACATTGGTTGGGGGCGAAGGAAGGCGATTTAGTATGGGCAACGGCTAGTCCAGGTTGGCAAAAATGGATTTGGAGCCCGTTCTTGGCTACTCTTGGAAGCGGTGCGACTGGGTATGTGTATAACGGTAAATTCGATGCCGAAGTTTATATGCAAATTTTGGAACGCCGCAAAATAAACGTTCTTTGCTGCACACCGACCGAATACCGCTTAATGGCGAAACAGAAAAATTTGGCAACATTCGATTTATCCTCATTGCATAGCGCAGTTTCTGCGGGCGAACCATTAAATGCTGAAGTGATCAACGTTTTTAAAAACCACTTTAATCTGGAGGTTCGCGACGGATATGGGCAGACTGAAAATACATTGCTTGTGGGCGTTATGAAAGGGATGGAGTCGCGCATTGGATCGATGGGCAAGCCGACGCCAGGAAATCACGTGGAAATCATCAATGAATTCGGTAAACCAGCTGAGGCCGGAGAAGTGGGCGATATTGCTGTCCATATCGATACGCCTGCTTTGTTCAAAGGTTATTTCAAAGACGATGAACGCACAAAGATGCAGTTCCGCGGCGAATATTATATAACGGGTGACAAGGCTTCAAAAGACGATGACGGTTATTTCTGGTTTGAAGGCCGTGGCGATGACATCATCATCTCTTCTGGGTATACAATCGGGCCATTCGAAGTGGAAGACGCGCTCGTTAAGCACCCAGCGGTACAAGAATGTGCTGTTGTCGGTGCACCGGATGAAATACGCGGCACCATTGTAAAAGCATTCGTGGTGTTAGTCGAAGGTGAAGAAGCGTCTGATGAGCTAATCAAAAAACTTCAAAACCATGTAAAAGAGCTGACGGCTCCTTATAAATACCCACGTGCGATCGAGTTCTTATCTGAACTACCGAAAACGGCATCTGGTAAAATCCGACGAGTTGAATTGCGCCAAAAAGAATTAATCAAATAAGAAGTATGGAAAACAGCCGAGCTAGTCGGCTGTTTTTCTTTTGTTTACTTTGGCATTGGAGAGGCATATAATTAGGCTGATATTTCGAGAAGCAAAATAAAAGAAAGCCTGGTGAATTTTCAATGATGGCAGATGAGAAAAAAGGAATCCTTTATACAATGTTGACTTATACGATTTGGGGCTTTCTGCCGATTTATTGGAAGCTATTGGACCATGTTTCAAGTGATGAAATTTTGGCGTCCCGTATTGTTTGGTCGCTGATTCTAACGGTAGCATTCATCTTTTTACTTCAAGGGCGGAAAATGCTGCTCAGTGATTTGAAAAGTTTATGGAAATCAAAGAAAAAGTTTTTCACATTGATGCTCGCGTCTTATTTGATCACGTTAAACTGGTTTTTGTACATATTCGCTGTAACCAATGACCGAATTGTCGAAACGAGCATGGGTTATTATATCAATCCGCTTGTGTCGATGCTGCTCGGTGTGATTTTCTTGAAAGAAAAATTAGCGCCGGCAGTGAAATTTGCGTTTGTTTTAGCGGCAATCGGCGTTACGATTTTGACTATTTCCTACGGCACCTTACCGTGGTTGGCATTCGGTATGGCGTTCAGCTTTGCGTTTTATGGGTTGATTAAAAAGACGATTAAGTTGCACGCTTTACGCGGACTCGCGCTGGAAACTTTATTTGTCTTGCCCGCTGCACTTGCTTATTATGTTTATTTGTTTCAAATCGGAGAAGCATCGTTTCTCCATAGCGGTTCTACAACAGACATTCTTCTCATCATCAGCGGAGCAGCCACAGCATTGCCGCTTTTCTTATTTGCAACTGGAGCACCATTGATTCCACTTTATATGGTTGGTTTTCTTCAATATATAGCCCCTACACTCATGTTGCTTCTTGGTGTATTGGTGTATGGTGAAGAGTTCAATCGCATTAATTTAATATCATTCTCGTTTGTCTGGGTAGCGCTGGCAATTTTTACGGCTTCGAAGATGATGGAAGCACGAAATGTCCGAAGAGCTCGTTTGAATTCACAGCATTGAGTCTAAGTTGCCACATTATCATGAAACATTCATAGTTGTTCGAACGTATAATAGAAGAAACATTAAAAGGAAGGAATGAAGAATCATGAATACGAAAAGGTGGATAGCAATTGTTGCGGCAGTTGCTTTACTAGGGATTTCGATTGTCATCAATGCGGCATTCGCCCTTTTTCAAACAAGTGTAGGCACTGGATTTGATGAAATAATGGGGGCAGCAGAAACTGGATTTTCCGAAAACGTAATTGAGAGCGGCAATCCGGCTAAGCGAATTGCGGTCTTAGATGTAAATGGTGTGATCCAGGATACTGGAGAAGCAGCGTCACTTTTCGGAGCAGTTGGCTATAACCATGAATCGTTTATGACTCAATTGGAAAGAGTCAAAGAAGACGATACGATCAAAGCGGTAGTTTTGAAAGTGAATTCTCCTGGCGGTGGAGTCGTTGAATCTGCCGAAATTTACGATAAGATCAAAGAAATTCAAGAAGGCACCGACAAGCCGATTTATGTGTCAATGGGCGCGGTTGCTGCATCTGGAGGCTATTACATTTCAGCGCCAGCCGATAAGATTTTTGTGAACGCTGAAACGATAACAGGTTCATTAGGGGTTATTATGCAAAGCGTCAATTACGGGAAATTAGCTGAGCGGTATGGCGTCGAATTTGTGACCATTAAATCAGGCCCTTACAAAGACATCATGAGCCCAACGCGTGACATGACGCCAGAAGAAGAAGCGATTTTACAAGAAATGTTGAATGATTCTTACGAGACGTTCGTAGACGTTATTGAAGATGGCCGTGAAATGACGGAAGCACAAGTG
>JBFIXY010000040.1:0-9949 GCA_041605655.1 Planococcus sp. (in: firmicutes)
CTGCAGCGAATCGTAATACGTCAAGTCGACATGCTCCCAATAATCGAGCCCCGCACGCTTGAGCATTTTATCGTCCGTCGAAAAGCCAAGTGGACGGATCAAATGCAATTTAACGCCTGTCCCCGCACAAGAGCGGGCAATGTTTCCTGTATTCGCTGGAATCAGCGGTTGGTATAAAACGATGTGTATAGCCAAAACGGTCACTTATCCTTTCGTCTCTTCGGCAAAAAACGCCAATCCTTTTTGAATTTCTTCTCTTACTTCTTCATCTTGTTCGGTCGCAAGCACTGCTTCCAATGTTTCATAACCATCCGGTGCACCGATTTTACCGAGTGCCCATGCCGCAGTACCCCGAATGACCGGACGCTCGTCTTCCATCAATAATTTGATCAACGCTGGCGCCGCTCCTTTTTCTTTGAAATGAGCCAACGCCAAAATCGCATTGCGCTGAATCGGCTTTTTACCTCGCCACGAGCCCGAAACATAACCGAAGCGTTCTTTAAATTCCCGGTTCGAGATGCTCAATAATGGCTCGAGCAATGGTTTGGCGATTTCTGGATCCGGTTCAAATTCTGCGTGGATTTGATTTGCTTTGCGCTTGTTTTTTGGGCAAACCGTCTGGCACGTATCGCAGCCGTATAGCCTATTACCGATGACACCTCGGAATTCGTCCGGCAAAAACCCTTTTGTCTGCGTCAAAAAAGAAATGCAGCGCTGCGCATTCAATTGGCCGCCTTCGACAATCGCCCCAGTAGGACATACGTCAATGCACAAGCGGCAATCGCCGCATTGATCTTCCATCGGCTCATTATACTCGAACGGAATGTTCGTAATCATTTCACCTAAATACACGTATGATCCAAATTCCGGTGTGATGATGGACGTGTTTTTCGCACTCCAGCCAATTCCTGCGCGTTCTGCTACAGCACGGTCGGACAACTCACCAGTATCGACCATCGATCGCATGCGGGCTTCCGGGAAATGAGCGGCGATGAACGCTTCTAATAAGGTCAACCGTTCTTTTAACGCGGCATGGTAATCTTTGCCCCATGACGACCGAGAAAAGATGCCGCGCCGTGCCCCTTTTTTCCCTTGCGGCGCATCCTCCATTTTTGAAGGATAGGCAATGGCAATCGAAATGATACTGACCGCCTCGTCCAATAAAAGCTCAGGACGCGTGCGCTTTTCAAGGTCGGACTCTTCAAAGCCAGATTGGTAATTCAATTGCTGCTGACGTGCCAATTGGTGGCGCAAATTATAAAAAGGCTCTGCCGAAGCAAACCCGATTTTATCGATTCCGATTTCCGAGGCGTAAGCAACAAGCTCTTGTTGAAATTGATCGAGATTCATGTTGTAACCTCTCATTCTGTATCTATGATACGATATCCCTAATATATCCCTTGAAAGGAAGATTGCTGTGGAAATAACGATTCAGCGTCACATTAAGGAAATCCTTCCAGACTTTAAAATAGGAACTATTCATTATAACAATATCACCGTTTCGGAGTCACCTCAAATGTTAAAAGGCCGCTTGCAGCTTTTCCAAGAGCAATTGTATTTTGACCTAGAAGACAAAGACATCACCCATTTTCCCGGTCTTCTTGAATGGCAGCTCGTTTGGAAAGCATTAGGCAGCAGCCCAAGTCGCTACCGCCCTTCAGCTGAAGCACTTTTCCGCCGCATCAAAAAACAAAATTACTTGCCTTCTGTCCATTCAGCCGTCGATATGAACAGCTTTTTATCGCTGCAATATGAAATTCCATTAGGCTTGTATGATGCCGATAAAATCGAAGGCAACGTTGAAATCGCTTTGGGTACAGAACAGGATCAATATGAAGGCTTGAACAACCGGACCAACACATTGACCAATATTCTAGTGTCCAAAGATGACTTAGGTGCTTTCGGCAGCCCTTATGTTGATTCCACCCGAACGGCTGTCACCGAGAGCACCAAAAATGCGCTACATATCTTTTACTTACGTCCGTCGATGGAACGCGATACTGCACTTGAATTGTTAACAGCAGCGGCCAATATGTTTACAGGGATCAATGGCGGAGAGTCGGAGATTTCTGTGTTGTAAGCTGAGGCATATTCCTTTGAATTCGAGGTATTTTGCAGTAAAATCGGGGTACTTCATACTAAAAGAGGGATCATCAAGTGAAACAAGTTCACAGCGATATCATCCAATTCCGAGGCAGCCATTACGATTTCGGCCGGTACCAAGGCGAGTTATTGAAAGATTCTCTTCTGTTGCCAAACCGCCGAAAACAATGGCCCCTATCCAATAAAAACTTCATGATTAACGAACAAGAAGCAACCAGCATCCTCCGTTCGTTCGCTCCCCGTATTTGGGAAGAAATGAACGGCTTAGGGGATGCACTTGAGTGGAATGCTCATGATACCATCCGTGAATTCGGCGGCTACTACTTGGAATATACACGTAGCGGCTGTTCGATCTTCACACGAGAAGATTTCATGGTGCGCAATTACGACAGCTCACCACAAGGCTACGAAGGTAGGTTTGCGCTTTATCAACCATCCGACGGCGGCTATGCAACAATTGGACCTACGATGCAAATTACTGGGCGCACCGATGGCATCAATGAAAAAGGCTTGGCGATGGGCTATAACTTTATCAATCGGCGCAACTCTGGCGATGGCTTTATCTGCAATATGATCGGCCGCCTAATTCTTGAAAATTGCGCAGATGCCGATGAAGCCGTTGCGTTGTTGGAAGAACTTCCGCATCGCCGTTCGTTCAGTTATGTGCTGCTTGATCGCCACGGAAAATCCATCGTGGTCGAAGCGTCTCCACGCTCGGTCGTTGCACGGGAGTCAGCTGTTTCAACTAACCATTTTGATTTATTGACAGAAGAAAACCGATACCAAATCGAAGATTCGCGGCGCCGGGAGGAAATTATCCTCGCTCAACAGGAAACAATGGCCGAACCGTATCGCGCATTCCGCATGCTGAACGATTCGGACAAAGGCGTCTTCTCTAAAAAGTACACAACGGCTTCTGGCACTTTGCATACCGCATCTTATTTTCCGGCCAGTTTGAAAGTCGGCTTTGCCATCGGACAAGACCGATTGCCGCTCATGCTCGATTTTGAGAAATGGCTGTTCGGAGAACGACTGAATGCCAAACGCGTTAAAGGCAACGTGGATACACACTTACCTTTTGCACATATGACCGAAATGTAGATTTCCTATAAAAAAGCTGTACCGAAAGTCATTATTCCTGACTCCCGGTACAGCTTTTTCATTTTGCAAATTGTTTTTCCAAATGCGCAAAACCGATTTTTGTGTTGACCGTGCCGTGAATTCTTTCCACTGCAAGCGGAGCACCCTTTAACCAATCCTCAAAATTAAAAATGACCGGTTGCTGATCGCCACCGAGCGCGAACCAAGCTTCTAACTTTCGAGGCAAATAAGCTGATGTATGGATGGTGCCAGCCCAGCTTTTGTAAAGCTCGGAAAAAACGCCATTTTCGGTTCCATTGAACAAACGGAATGCCTTATCCACATGCGTCGTATGTTCTGGCTTTGTTCGGATGGTTTCCAGGCGTTCATGCGAATCTTTCAAATAATTGCGGTTTTCATGTGATTGGATTTCAAAATGATTGGTACAGGATTTTTCACTTCTGACATCGACGCTGCGTGGACTTGCTTCGATTATTGAGGTGTTTCCTGTGATATCTGTTACTACATAACTGAAAGAACCCCGGTGCGGGATTTCCTTCACTAATGAGACAGCTTCTTCAATCGTTGCACAAGTCTCCAAAATAATCCGACCGATCATATAACAAACAAAGCCGTCACCCGGCTTTTTGCGATGTGTGAAATTATACCCCATGGCCAATCCCTTTTCGTTCATGCCGTCCATGCGTCCTGTCACGCGCGAGGTCGGTCCGATAAACGCGTACCCTTGATCGGTTGGCTGGAACAAGCTGAAACGCCCTTCATAGGTCTGTGGATGGAAATCATAATTGCGTACCATGAAATCTTCCCCAGTGACAATCGAGCAGCCAGAAGGCAGCGCATCGATGCGGTAGCCTCCGAAATTGCGCAGCACCTCTTCCATCGGCAACTCCAGACTGTCTCGCAGTCCCATGAGTTCGTCCCAAATGCCAGGCGCAAAACGGCTAACTGCCTGCTCTGCTTCTGCGACATCGATTTCAAAGCGAGGACGTTTCGCTTTCCACTGCTTTTGACGGTTGTCGAGCACAATCGATTGTTTCAATAGCTCACCTTGATGCAAACCAAAATCATAATGGCTGCCTCGGAATTGGATGATTTCGCTGTGAATATCTTGCATATCGCACTCCTTTCAATAAGCATTCAATCTCTGCTTATTGCGTACATTATATCAAGCTCCGGCTTCCGCTCCTAACGAGAGGGGCTCAGTTTGCGCCATATCCATTTTTCTGCTTCTACAATACTGAACACACTGAAGCCGATAGCAATCGGCCAAATCCAATGATGTGCTTCAATCGGTACGGTGCCTAATAACAGATTCATAAATGGCAAATAGGTTACCCCTAATTGAACCACAAGCAAAATTCCCGAAACGATGAACGCGGCTTTATTCGAAAAAAAGCCTTTTCTAAACGCAAAGCCTTTTTCGCTGCGGCAATTGAATAAATAAAACAATTGCGAAATGACCAGTGCCTGTACTGTCATCGTGTTGACGATTGCCGCATCGAAGTTTGCTTCAGTCAGTAATCGATTCATATACAAAATACCGCTGCAGATGATCGTGGCTACAAACGCGATGCGAAAAATATAATAGCCGCTCAACAATTTCGCTTTCGGATTTCTTGGCGGCCGCTCCATTGCTCCGGGTTCAATTTTCTCAAATGCGATGGCTAAGGAAATCGTCACGGCTGTTATCATATTGACCCAAAGAATTTGAACAGGTGTCAAAGGCATGGCTATCCCCAGCAGAATGCTAATGAAAATAACCGAGCCTTCCGCGACGTTTGTCGGCAAAATGAACAAAATGGTCTTCTTCAAATTATCGTAAACCCGACGCCCTTCTTTAACAGCTGCCACAATCGTATTGAAATTATCGTCTGCTAGCACCATTTCCGAAGCTTCTTTGGACACTTCGGTCCCTTTGATGCCCATTGCGACACCGATATCCGCGCGTTTCAATGCCGGTGCATCATTGACGCCATCTCCAGTCATCGCACAGATATGTCCTAAAGATTGCAGTGCTTCTACGAGCTGCAATTTATTTGATGGGCTCGTTCGCGCAAAAATGTCATATTTAACTGCTGCTTCCTTAAGCTCCTCTTCCCCCATTCGGTCCAGTTCGACCCCTTCTAAAACCAGTCCATCAGAGCCGATGCCCATTTGTGCGCCAATCGCGATTGCGGTCTCCTTATGATCGCCTGTAATCATCTTGACTTGTATCCCTGCATTTTTGCAATCCCGAATCGATTCAATGACCTCTTCCCGCGGCGGATCAATGATGCCGGCAAAGCCAAGGATTTCAAAACCTTCTTCCAAATCATCGTGACTGATGACGGATGTATCAGCTGGCATTGTCTTTGCAGCTGCCCCGATCATTCGTTCACCAAGGCGTGCATGACTCGATATTTTTTCATGCCACTCCGCCATTTCTTCCGCATTGTCATTTTCCGCCATCCTGAAGATTTGCTCTGGCGCCCCCTTAACAAAAATGATTTTCGCATCATCTTGCTCCACCAATCCAGCCATATACTTATAGGAAGAATCAAATGGAATCTTTGATAAACAATCGAGCTTCGTGATCGACTCATCGGCCTTTTCTGCCACCGTCACTAAACAGCCTTCCGTCGCATCGCCGCTAATTTCCCATTGTCCGTCGTCGTTGCAGAACAAATGCGACTCATTGATTGTTTTGATGCATGTCAAAAATTGCTTCAAATGAATCGAGTCTGCCAGCTTTGCTTCACTTTCCCGACTCAAGATAGCCCCGTCTGGAGAATAGCCGGCGCCTGTCACTTCAAACTCTTCATCTTTCAACAAGATCGACGTGACGGTCATTTCATTTTTCGTTAACGTCCCTGTTTTGTCTGAACATATAACCGACACGGCCCCTAGAGTTTCTACGGAAGGCAATGTTCGAATGATGGCGTTTTTCTTTGCCATCTCCTGAACCCCAAGCGCTAAAATAATCGACAAGACAGCGGGCAGTCCTTCAGGGATGGCTGCTACTGTCAGTCCAATAATTGCCAGCAGCAATTCCCCAGCCGGATAATCTCGCCAGAAATAGCCGATGGCAAACATCACGACAGCACTTGTTACAATGATGACGGAGATCAATTTTCCGAAATGCGCTGTCTGTTTCAACAAAGGCGTCTGGAGTTTTTCAACATGTGCTATGGAAGAACTGATTTTCCCCAGTTCGGTGCGGCTGCCAGTTTCAACAACAACACCGATTCCAGTACCCGCAGATACTGTAGTACCTGCGAATGCCATATTTACTCGATCTCCTAGAGCCGTCTCCACTGGCAAAGCCTCAACTGTTTTGATAACCGCTTCTGATTCGCCGGTCAATGAAGATTCTTCCACTTTCAAGTTAGCCGCTTCAAGCAGTCGAATATCTGCAGGTACTTTGTCCCCTGCTTTTAAAATGGCAATATCACCGGGTACAAGTCCGGTTGATGGTATGACTTTCCGTTTCGAACTCCGAATAGCGGTTGCTTTCAACGACAGCATTTTCCGAATGCTATCCAATGCTTTTTCTGCTTTGTTCTGTTGAATATATCCGATTCCAGCATTGATGAAAATAACTAGAAGGATAACGAACGTATCAACAGTGTGGCCAAGTATGATTGTAATGAGTGCAGCTGCCAATAGGACATAAATTAAGACATCATGAAACTGTTTGAAAAAGCGAATGATTTTTGATTGTTTTTTAGGTTCTGGCAATTTATTCTCACCGGTAATGTTTCTCCGTTCTGCCGCTTCTCCATCTGTTAATCCTTCTTTGGAATTTGTCTTCAATTCAGCCAATACTTCATCAGACTCGAGATGGTGCCACACAGACTTTTCCACCAGACCTCCTCCAATCTTATAGAACGGGTTTGTTGTTTTAATAATAATTTGATTATTCCAATACCACAACTTTTAACTTCCCATAAAAGATTTATAAGCGAATTCAGCATATTTAATAAGGTGCATTAATTTTTTGGGAATCCTAAAGCGATAAGCGGTTTCTTTTCATAAAACGGTTATTACCATTAATGATTAAAGTCAGATTTTTCAGTAAATAGTATTGTATTTCTAAAAAATAAGTGTATAATTAGCGCTGTAAAACAAATTATTGATACATACATCAAATAACCATCAAGGAGGAAGGACAAATGAAGAAAATTTTCGTTGCCGTCATTGTTGCATTTCTTTGTCTATCAGCAATGTCTAGTGTAAGTGCTCACCCCCATCACGACGACAAAGGAGACTACAAGTACAGTATTCAGAAAAAGTTAGACATCAGCAAAAAGGCATTGAAGAAGTATCGAGACATTGAAGTTGCACTTGATGAAGGATTTGTCGGATTGTTCCCGGGTGCCTGTGTACCGAATATGGGGATTCACTTAGTCAAACCAGATCGCGCGGATGATGCAAAGCTTCGCATCACTGAACCGGAAGTTCTGTTATACGAGCCCAAGAAAAACGGAAAATACAAATTAGTTGCTGCCGAGTGGTATGTACCTGCTGAGGCCACACATAAAACGCCTCGTTTGTTTAAACAAAAATTCGATGGCCCAATGGACAACCACGATGGTACTTTAGGACAACACTACGACTTGCACGTATGGCTCTTTAAAAAGAACCCGGATGGAATATTTAATCCGACAAACCCACGCGTAAGTTGTAAATACGCTGAATAGCTATCTAAAAGTCACATGCTAAACCCCGTTGCAGTTCACACTTCTGCAACGGGGTTTTTTCTAAGAAGTAGGCTCTGTTAAACTTATAAAAATTGTGTGTTGAAAAACGCCAAGGTTCAATTTTACGAACTTACTCTCCTATAATCAGTGAGTTCATTTTTTGCAGCCTATCGTATCCTTCTGTATAAAACTTATTTTTCTCTTTTTCATGCTTCGCTTCAACGAAGTTTTCAAATATTGCTTGTGTTTCCCTAAGAAAATCATTTAACGGACTAAAACCGCTTATTACTTGAGCATCTTTAAGTCTTAAAAGAATAGGTTCAACTTGGCCCGACGTAGCATTTCCTCTAGTTCTGTCTTCCGTCGTCTTAGGTGTGCCAGATCGACAAGCCAACCCATGATTACACATACTGCTTGATCTTCTGTAGGTTCAGTAACCCTAAATCATTTTAAGCCTCTATGTTATTAGTAGCTCTTCCTCAGTGAATACAACAGGCGTTAGGCAAGGCAAGATCCAATTGTTGATTGATTTAAAGCCAAAGAAAAAAGCCCAGACAATTAAGTCAGGGCTTTACTTCAAAGCGTGCGGTATACCGGCGGTCGGGGTCGAACCGACACTCCGGTGAAGGAACGGGATTTTGAGTCCCGCGCGTCTGCCAATTCCGCCACGCCGGCAAGTGTTGATTTAGCGGACAAGAATTATTATAGCATACCTTATTTCACCCGCCAATACTTTTTATCAAATAAATTAACGTTTTATTTTGATAATATCTCCATTTACAGAATATATCCTGCTTAAGGCATCTTACATAGCAGCATGCAACATCTCCCGGTACATAGCTAATAATCTATAGATCAACTTCTCATTTCAGAAAATCGAAGCGGCTTTTGTTTTATAAGGCTTTTCTCTCCACATCTTCAATTTGACTTTAATAGTGAAAGAATAACAAAAAAACCTCTCAACTATGATTGCTCACAGTTGAGAGGTTTTCGAAAGGACAGGCAGGTCCTTTACATGATACCGGCGGTCGGGGTCGAACCGACACTCCCGTGAAGGAACGGGATTTTGAGTCCCGCGCGTCTGCCAATTCCGCCACGCCGGCAAAGTAATTATGGAGGCGGCAACCGGACTCGAACCGGTGATAAGGGTGTTGCAGACCCATGCCTTACCACTTGGCTATGCCGCCAAAAATTGGAGCGGAAGACGAGGTTCGAACTCGCGACCTCCACCTTGGCAAGGTGGCGTTCTACCACTGAACTACTTCCGCAAAAGCTGGGGTACCTGGATTCGAACCAGGGCATGACGGGATCAAAACCCGTTGCCTTACCGCTTGGCTATACCCCAATGGATAAATGGGGCGGACGAGGGGAATTGAACCCCCGAGTGCCGGAATCACAATCCGGTGCGTTAACCACTTCGCCACGACCGCCACGTTATTAGTTATATTTATATATACTTTAAATTAGATAGAAATCATGGGGCGGACGAGGGGAATTGAACCCCCGAGTGCCGGAATCACAATCCGGTGCGTTAACCACTTCGCCACGACCGCCATCATATAATTTTTTAAAATTGGCAGGGGCAGTAGGAATCGAACCCACATCGGAGGTTTTGGAGACCTCTGTTCTACCGTTAAACTATGCCCCTACAAACTGGTGGTGGGGGGCAGATTCGAACTGCCGAACCCGAAGGAGCGGATTTACAGTCCGCCGCGTTTAGCCACTTCGCTACCCCACCTAGTGGTGCCGGAGAAAGGAGTCGAACCCTCGACCTACTGATTACAAGTCAGTTGCTCTACCAACTGAGCTACTCCGGCAAAAATATGAATAAAAAATGGTGGGTCAGGACGGAATCGAACCGCCGACACTTAGAGCTTCAATCTAATGCTCTACCAACTGAGCTACTGACCCACATGTAAAGAATAAAAATGGCGGTCCCGACCGGGATCGAACCGGCGATCTCCTGCGTGACAGGCAGGCATGTTAACCGCTACACCACGGGACCATTTGGTTGCGGGGGCAGGATTTGAACCTGCGACCTTTGGGTTATGAGCCCAACGAGCTAC
>JBFIXY010000041.1:0-9815 GCA_041605655.1 Planococcus sp. (in: firmicutes)
GCAGCAACACAATCAGTATGATACAAAAGCTTTTCGACGGGCCTCCCGTCGAAAAGCTTTTTTTTCGTCAAATAGCTATTTGCTGCTATGTTTTATTTTTCCATTGAATAGCAATTCATTATTATGTTTTAATTAAGTGAAATAAAGGAAAAGAACAATATAGGACGAAAGGGGCGCATACTATTATGAAAGCATCGACATTTTTTTTAGGATTGGCTACTGGTTTAGTCGCCGGAGCTGCAACAACCTTATTTTCCACACCTCAATCGGGTGAGGATTTTAGAAGTTCTGTAAAGACAAGTTCTTCTGATTGGAAAGAGAAATTAACGGATGTTAAGGAAAAAGTAAATAACTTAAAAGAATCGGTTAATCACTTGAAAGAACAAACAAAAACGGCGGTTCCGGAAGCTGCGGACGGCTTGAAAGCTTCACTTGAAACATGGAAAGAAAGCACTGGACCGGCTAAAGAACATCTACAACTTGAAATCCTTGCAATTCAAAACGCGATAGAAGCCTTGCAAAATTCCATCAGTAAAGATCAACCAAAAAATCAGGATGATTCAAACGACAATTTAAACACTAAATAACAGGATTGCCACTAGGCAGTCCTTTTTTCTTACTTTTTTTACTATTTCCTAAATTTTTTTATTATTCACACTTCATTCCTGTTTGTTTTATTGCTATAATAAGGGAAACTATTTTCACAGGAGAGGTTGGTACTTAAATGAGTGAAAAAGATTACACTTTAAAAGAAGCCATGATGTTTAGTCAGCGGATCGGCCAATTGTCAAAAGCTTTGTGGAAAGCTGTCGAAAAGGATTGGCAGTTATGGATCAAACCTTACGATTTGAATATCAATGAACATCACATTCTCTGGATTTCCTACCATTTAAAAGGCGCATCTATTTCAGATGTCGCCAAATTTGGCGTGATGCATGTTTCAACCGCTTTCAACTTTTCAAAAAAGTTGGAGGAACGCGGTTTGTTGGCATTTTCAAAGCGTGATACGGACAAACGCAATACATATGTGGAGTTGACTCAGACCGGTGCTGATCTCATGCAAGAAATGATTGAGAAGTATCATGACACTCCACATACCGTCATTGATGGCTCCCTCCCCCTTAGAGAATTGTATGGGAAATTCCCGGAATTCATGGATGTCATGGCCGTGATCCGAAATATTTACGGCAACGATTTTATGGAAATTTTCGAAGCGTCTTTTAAGAATATTGAAAGCAAATTCAGTGAGGAAAACCACATTATCGATACGAAAGAAAAAACTGAAAACGCTCTATAAAATTTAATAATCCAAGCTATTGCTTTTCCCTCGTAATCGTTGTATTGTATGTATCGACTCACATGACAAAACAACTTTTAGGAGATGTCTCCATGCATTGCTGGAAAACAATTAACGTTAAAAAACAATACGGTCTGGATCGGCTTTATTTGATGTCAGCACTCATCGCACTCGGTGTTTTTATGACTTTTTATATCACGCTGACAATCATCAATTCCAATCCATTGTCCGATAAAAACTTTCTGCTATTTATAGGTGCGATACTTGCTATATATCCATTACACAAGCTGTTCCATTTCCTCCCGCTCATCGGCTGCCGGAAGAGTATTCGAATCATCATCAGAAAACAACTTAAGGTCATACCGATGATTTCGCTTCATATTACTGAACCCGTAGCGAAGATCCGATTTATCTTAACTTTGATTTCTCCATTCTTGGTCATCAACACAGTCATTATTGCATTAAGCTTCATGATGCCTTCTTATGCTCATTATTTCGCGATGCTATTGGCTTATCATAGCGGCTTATGCCTAACTGATTTGATCTATATTCGCAACTTGGCACACTCACCAAAAGATGCGTTGATTGAGGAGACAGATAATGGATATGAGATTCTTATTCCAGAGGCGATGATCTAATCCTGCATTTTCTGCCTATTTTTGATATACTAGAACTTAAGTCGAGGGGAGGAAATCCATGATTATCGCTTTTGTAGTTATGTTCTCTGTGCTTTACTTGTTCCAGATCAACCGAATGACCTTGGCACTTGTCACTTCAAGAGAAATTCCGGAAGAAAATCACCAAAAGATTTTCCGGACCATTAATATATTGATCACTATCTTGCTTGTATCGTTGTATGTAGGCGTAGAGTTTTCTGCATAAGTTCATTTGCCCTCGGGCAGATGGACTTTTTTTACAGGAAACTTTTTGATTTTTTAAACGTTTATGGTATAGTAACAACTGCATCGATATAGGCTGAGCTATTGTATTTTTCATCATCGATATTGAGCAAAACAGCGAAAAGCAACTATTTTGGTCATTAACTTTGCAGTTGCTCTACGTCAAATTTCGATGATATTACATTATAAACACCTATATTAAATAGAACGTTGGGAGCGAATTTATCATGAAAAAATCCATTTTGACCTTGTCTTTAGCGGCATCTGTGCTGGCTTTGACAGCATGTAGCGATAACTCTGAAAGTGAAGTAATCGTTGAATCGGAAGTTGGAAACATCTCGAAAGAAGAACTGTATGAAGAAATGAAAACTTCGGTCGGCGAACAAGCGATTCAAATCTTGATGATTGAAAAAGTTCTTGCGAAAGAATACGACGTGACAGACAAAGAAATTGAAGCGGAATTTGAAGCGTCCAAAGAAGAAATGGGCGAAAATTTTGATCAATTTTTAGCTCAAAACAACCAAACGGAAGAAAGCTATAAAAAAGTACTGCGCTTAAACTTGTTGCAGGAAAAAGCATTGACTGACGGTGTTGAAGTGTCAGATGAAGAAATTCAAAAACAATACGACCGTCAATCGACAGAACTAAATGCTCGCCATATCCTAGTTGCTGATGAAGAAACAGCGAACAAAGCAAAAGCAGAATTAGATGGCGGTGCGGATTTTGCAGCAGTTGCTGAAGAGTATTCAACCGACCCGGGCTCAGCTGCAAATGGCGGCGAGTTAGATTGGTTTGGTACTGGCACAATGACTCCGGAATTTGAAGATGCTGCCTACGGATTAGAAGTGGGTAAAGTGAGCGATCCGGTTCAATCACAATTTGGCTACCACATCATCGAAGTGACAGACAAGCGTGAAGTTGAAGGACAAGATTCTTTAGAAGATCAAAAAGAACAAATCCGCACAGAACTGGCAATGGCTAAAGCAGACCAAGCGGCTTTAGTTCCAAAAATCGGCAAAATGCTGAAAGACGCAAAAGTCGAAATTAAAGACGAAGACTTGAAATCAGCTTTGGATGAAATCATCAATGCTGAAGAAGAACCAGCTGAATAATTTCTTCACCCATAACAAAAGGCGGCGCTTAAATTCAAATTGAATTTAAGCGCCGCCTTTTTGCATGTCTCTATTTAACTATTGCTGTTTCAGTCAATTGTCGGTTTGTAGAAAGACCGATTATCAAGTGGGAACAACCGCTCGCTAAATTCACCTGGCTTCGTCTTTTCAAGTGCACGGTCGAGCATCATCATTTTCGCATCGATGTTATCGATATAGTGAAGCATTTCCGCTTCTTTGATCATTGGCTTTTTCGGGCTGCCCCATTCTTCTTTGCCGTGATGCGACAAGACCATATGTTGCAATAACAACACTTCTTCACTATCGATTTCGAGCTCTTCTGCTGCTTTCTCGATTTCTGTCACCATGATGGAAATATGGCCAAGCAGATTTCCTTTCAGTGTATACGTGGTAGCAATCGGACCCGACAATTCGAAAACTTTACCGATGTCGTGGACGATGATACCTGCGTACAACAAGTCTTTGTTCAAGCTCGGATAGATACCGGCAATCGCCTCGCCAAGTTTTAGCATCGAAACAACGTGGTCCGCAAGCCCCGACACATAATCATGGTGATTCCGTGTCGCTGCTGGGAAAGTCAAGAATTGCTGTTGGTATTTTTTCAAAATATGACGGGTGATCCGTTGAATATGCGGATTCTCCATTTTGAATAAATACTGCATCACTTCTTCTAAAAGCTCTTCCGTCGATTTAGAGGAAGATGGCAATAAGTCCGCAATCGACTGATTTTCTTCCGGTTTTGCTGGACGGATGCTCTTGATGCGCAACTGGTTTTTGCCTCGGTAATTATGGATTTCTCCGCCGACACGAACAATTGTCTCCGCAGCGAACAATTTCTCATGTTCGTCTTTTGTGTCCCATAATTTTGCTTCTATATCGCCGCTTTTGTCTTGAAGCACAAGCGACATAAACGGATTTCCGGTAGTGGTCACGCCTTTCACCGATTGTTTAATCAGCAAAAACTCATCGATTGTTTCTCCAACAGCGCGCTGGGTAATTCCTTTTGTCATAAATGGACACTCCTCTCAATATCAGCCACATCGATGACCGACGCATTCGGCCAACTTTCTTTCATCGCTTCGTGGCACGTAAAATAAATGAATTGATGGTTTACTTGCAACTCCGTTATTAAGTTTATCATGTGCTGAAGCCGCCGGCGATCAAAATGAACAAACGGATCGTCCATGATGACCGGAAAAGGATTGCTGTCACGCATGGAAACGGTGAGCGAAAGACGTAAAGAGACGTACGCCTGCTCTTTTGTTGCTTGACTCAGCTCAGCTATGTGAAACCGCATGCCGTCTGCTCTAACGACTTCAAAAAATCCTTCAGGGTCTATTTCCAGACTGCTATAGGCATTGCCTGTCAGCTTTTTGAAATACATTTGTGCTGCACCGATTACAGAAGGAAGCTTTTTGTCCTTTAATTCGTCCATCGTTTGGCGAATTGCGGCGGTTATCGCTTTGTCTATCGACCAGCGCTGCGCCAGGTCCGCTAGCTCCATTTTCTTTTCCTCGAATTGCTGCAGCTTGTCTTCGTATTCTCCGTCCGATAATAGCATTTTCGTCATTTGCTGCTTATCTGCCTTTTCAGCAAGCAAAGCATGACGTTCTTTCTTCAATTCCATCAGCCTAGCCTGAAAGCCCTCAATTGTGTCAGCCGGTGAGTCGTCTGCAAACTCGAGACCTTCTGCCACATCGCCAATACCCGCCAATTGCGCTTCCAAAAATGTTTGTTGTTTAAGGATTTCCTGCAGACGTTCCGATTCTTCACAGAAGCGATAAAATTGCTCTAAGGTATCCGCATTTGCATGTTCCAATAACATGTCTTGTTCCTGTTTAATTTGTGTTGCGAGGGATTTGAATTGTTCAAGCTCTTCCTGCTGTTCCTTTTTTTGCTCCAATGCTTTTTCAATCTTAGCATTGGATTCGTTACGCGCTGAAAATTCTGTCCGAATGGCTTCATACAAACCATCCGCTGCTAACGGTTTGCCACACGCCGCTGATGCTGTTTCTAGCCATTCTTCAATTTTTCGTGTAAGTTCGTCACAGTCATTGCCCAGTCGCTGTAAAATTGTTTGCAAGGCTTGTATCTCACGCAACGTATGGAATAATTCCATAACCGTTTTTCTGCCAGTTTCCGAATCGATGCCCAACTCTTGCAGAAACATCTGATAAGCTGATTTCGCCGAGCTTTCTTGCTGACCTTGAGTCAATGATGCCACTTTCCCTTTCGAGGCCTCTAATTGATCCAGCAAGCCGTCCAGTTTTCTATCGTAATGCGCTAATTTTTCAATCAGCGCATTGAATTCAGCCTCTCTTCCGCTGTAAGCTGCAAGAACCTGCTGATAATCCGCTGGCAATGTTGCTACCTTTCGTCCTTGGATGAACATCCATCCTCCAGCTAAAAATGCTAATCCAGCAATCGCCGCTAACGGATAGTTTTCTTGCCATAAACCGAGAACAACGCCCAGAAAACCGAGTCCGATCAATACACCGAGTAGGCTTTTTGAGTTCTGAGCGGATTGAAGTTGTCCAGCCGCTTTTGCTTCCGCCAGTTTGGGCGCTGTAGCCAACCATTCTTCCGCAGCCTGACGCTCAGCTTCAGAAGGTTCACTCGCTAAGAAAAATTTCAATTCCTTGCTCGATTCTTCCAATTTCGCTTTTTCTTCGGCTAACTTGCGGTAATGGTAGCGTTGTTCTTCCTCTTCTCGATCCGCTTTCTCAACGTGCGCCAATAGCCGCTCTTCGTTTTGAAGTGAAACATCAACCTGCAATGCCTCCTCAAGATTCATCCCTACTAAAGACAATAACCGACTTTGCTCATCAGCATTCTTGGCTATTTCGTGTTGATTATGGGCAAGCTCGGACCTCAGTCGATGCCAACCGCTTTCCTTAGCCAAGAGTGCTTCGATCTCGGCTACATGTTTCTTCGGCTCCAGTGTTTCAGTCTTGCCGTTTTGCTGTTCCAACAAGCTGATTTTGGCTGTTGCTTCCGATAAACGATCTGCCAATTTATCCATCCGTCTGCGTCCATCTACCGGCATACTTGAAACCGTCATCGAATTTGCTTCAAGTGTCAGTGCGTCTCGTTTTTTCATCAACGGTTCAGCTTGCAGCCAGCGCTCAGTGGATTTCATCGACTGATCGATTGCTGCTTCTTGTTCACTCATTGCAGCTAATCGTCTGTCGATTTCCCGAATACGTGCCATATATGGTTCATACAGCTCGATCCGACTGCGGTACGCTTTCAGCTCATTTTCAAATGACTTTAACTCGTCAACCAACAGATTGATCTCCGGGTTGCGCCCGCTCTTTTTAAAGACAGTCGCCATGTCCTTTTCCAAACGACTTTCCATCTGTGCGATCGCATCCATACCGGTTGTTCCGGAAGCCAGCAATGTTCGGCTCAATTCTTCTTCGCTCATATTTTCGAGGCCTTGCAGTTCATGTATAGAAAACGAGAAAACCGATTCAAATGAAGCTCTGTCGTAATCCCGTAAAATCATTTTCAATTCAGCATCAGATCCACGGCTGCCATCTTCGAAATACAGCGTGACATCACCAGCAGCCTTCCCTTTTACGCGTTCGATGATCACTCGACCAAATTCCGGATCGTGAACGTGCAATTGTCCGCCATACTTGCCTCCGTTTTTCGGTTCATAACGGCGCAAATTTTGGTTTTTAGTCGGATAGCCGAACAAGGTTTGAACGATAAATTGCTGAAGCGTTGTTTTGCCTGCTTCGTTTGTGCCGTAGATAATCGATAGTTCCGAATCCAATACGATTTCCCGGTCTTGGTGTTTGCCGAATCCGTATATGACCAATTTTTCAATTTTCATCTATTATCCTCCATTGCTGATACCGCGACGGATCTTCTCAGCGGCGGCTGCCTGAATTTCCTCCGCAGCGGCCGTATCAAGCGGTTCCAAATAACGGCTGCCTTTTGGGTGACGGTATAAATCCTTCAATACATCTTTCCAGTCCCGTAATTGCCAAGAATCCATCATGGCGATGATTTCTTCAGCGAGTGGAGACAATTCGACAGTGTGAATCCCTTTTTCGATTGCAATCTCTTGAACGAGCAAAAATTCACCCATTCCTTCCACCGCTTCACGCACAGCTTCCAACAATTCCTCAACTGAAATATCCAGAACCAATTCCTGCGCTTCCGCATCCAAATTTACGAAATGCATTTTCACCGCGCCGGAACCATAGCGTTCTGTAAATTCACGTGCACTTTTTACACAGGCATCCAACAACTCATTCATGTGCATTACACCGCTGCAATCAACTGTGATGTCGTCAAATTGCAATACCGATGTTTGAACGAATTTTAGTTGGGTCGACGTTTTCGTCAACTCCACCTCATAAAACCCTTTTGGTCCGGACTCTCCTATATGCCGTCCTTGGATATTTCCAGAGTAGACGATGGAAGGTTCCTTATGGAGCTGTTGGCGCAAATGGATATGACCGAGTGCCCAGTAATCGTATTTTTTTTCTAATAATTGATGTTTTGTAAATGGCGCATACACAGCATGCGCATTCTCCCCTTCGAGGCTTCCATGCAGCATGCCGATATGAAACTTCTCTTCTCCGCTTGCTTCGGGATACGCATTTATCATCGACTCTTTGATGTGCCGCTCGCCATAGCTGAATCCCGTGATTGCGACTTCCATCCCCCGAACATCCAAACTGATTTGCGATACGGTGGCACCAAACGAATGGACATTTTGCGGCAATTCAAAGCGCGTCCAATTGCCGCTCAAATGATCGTGGTTGCCGTGGCAAAGTATGACGGGAATTTTCGCTTTATCCAGTTGCTCCATGCCTTGTTGAAAGCGTTGCTGTGCACGCAAACTCCGGTCTTCGCCGTCATAAATATCGCCTGCAATCAGTACGAAGTCCGGTTGTTGTTCCAGCGCATAGGATATAAGCCCATCAAACGCTTCTAACGTGCTGTCTTTAAGCTTTTGCCATTGTTCTCTCTGAAGACCTTTCAAGCCAGTGAACGGGCTCCCAAGATGCAAATCTGCCGCGTGAATAAAACGAATCCCCTTCATAAATCAAGCTCCTTCGAAAACCGAATATTTGTTCTTATTTTAACATGTTGTCGAATAAAAAAAAACCGCCAGTCGAAAAGATCGACTGACGATTCACTTCATGTTATTTATTCGCCCCTAAACGAATTGCTTTGCGTATATCTTTCAACGATTGCGACGGTCCATACATTAAGACGCCGCCTTTATAAACACGTGCTCCGATTGTGCCCAAAATACCGATTGTGATCAACATAATCGCGATTGACAGCAACGGCTCCCATAGCGGAATTTCCAACAATCCGACCCGCAAAAACATGACGAGCGGTGCAAAAAATGGAATATAAGATGCGATCGTGACGTATTTTGCTTCCGGCACTGCGATTCCGGAAAATGCGATAAATGATGCAATGATTACGAGAAACATCATTGGCAGCATCAATTGCTGCACATCTTCCGTTCGACTGACGAGTGATCCGAGCAATGCTGCAAGCACTGCGTATAGGAAATAACCGAGCAAGAAAAACAATAATGCAAATAGGAATGTGCTGATCTTAAGGTCTGAAAAACCGAACACACTATACATTCCAGTTGTAAGGTCGGTGCCAGCGGATGTAAGCGCTAAATAGCCTGCCGTACCGAATATGCTCATTTGCAAAATGCCGAGCACTCCAATACCGGCGATTTTTGCAAACATATGCTTAACCGGCGACACACTTGAAATGAGAATTTCCATGACGCGCGACGATTTTTCAGTGGCCACTTCCATCGCAATCATATTCGGGTAATAGATGACCGCTACGTAAATGAGCAATATTAAAACGTAGACGAGTCCCCTTGCCTGATTTAATTCTTCTTCTGATTTAGAAGAAGCAGTAACAGCTTCTCTCTCAAATGACACTGGAGAAAATAATTCGGCAACTTCACTCTGTTCAAGCCCTAACTGATCCGCAGCCAGGATGGTATGCATCCCTTGAACGGCTTGTTCTATATCAGCCCCGCTGCTCATCCCGTTGGCCGACTCCGTCACATAGCGAGCAGTCAACCGCTCCGCTTGTTCGAGTTCAATATAGGCATCGATCGTCCCCTCCATAATGCCAGCTCTTAGTTCAGACTCTGCCATTTCGGTCGGCATTACCTGAATCGGACTTCCTGCTGCAGCTAATTGAGCTTGCAACAATGGCGTCAGCTCTCCGGATGGGTCCAAAACATGCAGCACTTCTGCTTCATCTTCACCGTCGAAGCTTTCAATGATGTTCGGTAAATTCGCCATCAGAAAAAAAGATGCAGCGACAATGATGGTCGTAACGATGAACGATTTCGTTTTCGCTTTTGTCAGAAAAGCCTTTTTAAAGATGATCCAAAAACTATGCATGCGCTTTTCCTACTTTCGCAACGAAAATTTCTTCTAAGGTCGGCTCTTCAATGGCAAAATAGCGCAAGTCACC
>JBFIXY010000042.1:0-9779 GCA_041605655.1 Planococcus sp. (in: firmicutes)
CCGACAATGGATGGAGTTTATAACGGGTTTCAGACATCATCTTCCGCCACCCTTGCCAACACCGAAATTCTCGCCCGCAGTTCATCCGCTTCCTCCATGATTAGCGCAGGAATCGTATGAACAGTAGCCGCTGTCGAAATCGAAATTTCAGCCAAATTATATTTCCTCAAAATTGGTCCTTGCGAAGTATCGACATGCTGCACGCGCACCATCGGCACCAACGTACGGCGGATGATGAACAAGCCATGCTGCAATTCAATTTCTTGCTCGCGCACTTCATAGCGCCAGCGCTGCCAACGAATTTTCGGAAATAAATAAATAAGTAAAAATCCGAATAACACAATTACAGCTCCATAAATGGCGTAAAGCCACATTGGCCATTCGAAGAAATACGTCAATACTGTTGCTCCGGCTGCTAGTAAAGCGATGACTAATGTTTCAAATAAACCATAGAGCCGCCAAACTTTTAATCCCTTTTTTGAGATTTGATTTTTAGGTTGATTGTTCACTTGCTGCACCCCATTCTTACTTCTCTCTTCATTAAATATACGATTTGTTCGGTAAAGCGTTTCAGTTCATTGTACATCAGTTTGAAAGCGCAAAAAAGGTGGATGCAAAAACAGTTTCCTGTTTTCGCATCCACCTTCTATTTAAGCTTACGCTTTTCTTAAGATCTAGTTCAGTGCCGAGCTCCTCGGGACATAAGTCGACCCAGCTACGTGACAAAGAGCGTCACTTCGCTGGTCCGCCTTATGCCGGTCGGAGCTGAACCGGTACTTACGCTTTTCTTATGATTCGTGACGGCGAGTACGTCCAGGACGTCCTCCACCACTTGTGCTGCCTTCACGACGACGGCCAGCGCCTGCTGCTGAACCAGTACGGCTTGAAGATGGACGACCAGATCCAGTTGAACGGCTGCCTTTATAGCCTCCGCCACCACTGCTGCGTCCGCCTTTGCCTTTATATCCGCCGCCTCCGCGAGCTGGCAATGGACGTTCTTCCGAAATTGATACTGGAATATCTTCCGGCTCTTTCGTCATTGTTTTAAGAGCTGCTGCAATCAAGTCAACCGCATCATGCTGTTCAAGCATTTGCGCCGCGAAGTCGCGGTAGTCGCCAAGATTGTTTTTCTCTGTCATTTCAAGCAATTGTTCCATAGCAACGCGTTTTTGGCCAAGTACAGCTTCGTTCGCAGTTGGTGGTACCAATGCTTCCATTTTTTTCTTCGTTGTACGTTCAACGATGCCCAAGTAGCCCATTTCACGTGGTGTTACGAACGTGACTGCGACTCCTTTTTTACCTGCACGACCAGTACGGCCGATACGGTGAACATAGCTTTCAGGATCTTGTGGAATATCAAAGTTGTATACGTGTGATACGCCTGAGATATCAAGTCCGCGAGCTGCTACGTCAGTTGCAACTAAGATATCGATTTTGCCTGCTTTAAATTGCTTCAAAACGGACATACGTTTAGCTTGGCTCAAGTCACCGTGAATACCTTCAGCAAGGTAGCCGCGGATGTTCAAAGCTTTTGCCAATTCGTCAACACGGCGTTTTGTACGTCCGAAAACGATCGCAAGTTCCGGTTGTTGAACATTCAAAAGACGTGAAAGGAAATCAAATTTTTCGCGCTCTACAGATTTCACGTAGAACTGCTCAATGTTTTCAACAGTCATTTCTTTTGATTTGATTTTAACGATTTCTGGAGTCTTCATGAATTTCTCTGCAATGCGGCGGATTGCATCCGGCATAGTTGCTGAGAACAACAATGTCTGGCGAGTATCAGGAACACTTGCCATGATTGTTTGGATATCTTCGATGAAGCCCATGTTCAACATTTCGTCAGCTTCGTCAAGGATCAATGTGTTTACATTGTCCAATTTAAGCGTACGACGGTTGATATGGTCTAATAGACGTCCTGGAGTACCAACGATAATTTGCGGACGGTTTTTAAGTGCACGGATTTGACGGCTAATTTCTTGGCCACCGTATACTGAAAGAATACGTACGTTTTTATCTTGACCCAGTCTGTAAAGTTCTTCTGAAACCTGGATTGCCAATTCGCGTGTTGGTGCGATGATCAATCCTTGAACGTTACCGTCTTTAGTGTCGATTTTTTCAATCAAAGGAATACCGAAAGCTGTAGTTTTACCAGTACCAGTTTGCGCTTGTCCAATGATATCCTTGCCTTCCATTCCAAGACGGATTGTTCCCTCTTGAATCGGTGTTGCTTCTTCAAACCCCATGCGTTTTACGGACTTTAAAGTTGTTTCGCTAATATTTAACTCTGAAAATTTTACCAAATGTTTTCAATCTCCTTTTGTCTTCATCTTATTTACAAATGGTGTACATTTTAGATGAAATCGTGACAAAGTCGAGCCTTTATGAGGAAGTTTCACGTCGAAAATCATACTCTGTAGTTTTAAGTCAGAGGGGATGTGTGAACAGAAAAAGCTCGGGCGTTGCCGAGCGGTCTGATCGGCGGGTTTTGATGCCCTATAAGTAGAACAAACCGTTTTGCTCAAAAAAATACTCTTCACAGGGAAGAGTGTTCCAAAAATGTATCCATTGCTTCAAATAGAGTAACACGATTTTCAAGCACTTGCAATCAATACGCAAAGGTTCCAATAATCAGTTTACTCAATCCTTCTTCATAAATGCCAAAACTTTTGCGAACCAATCCTCGCAATCGTCGCTATAACAAATCATGTGCTTCCCCGCTTCTGAACGAATGATTTGCTTGTCGCCAGATGAAATATTGTCATAAATAAAGTCTGCCGATGACTCCGGCACGACCCCATCCTTCATCCCTTGCACAATGCAAACAGGAATGTGGATGTTCTTGTAATACGGTTCGACCAGTTTGACGACTTTCAAAAATTCCCGCGTCGACAGCATCGGTGTATTGATGAGTTTGTATTGGTAACGCTGATAGAACTCATTTTCCGCCAATTGTCTTTTGGCAGCATCGGACAATGCGCCTTTGACTTCCTCTAATAATTGCGGTGGGCTGATATATTTTGCAGCGGCGCTCAATAGCACGAGACGATCGACTTTGTAGCGCATGGCTAAATACATCGCGATCAACCCGCCCATCGAAAAACCGACAATGATAATTCGGTCGGAAGATTTTTTCAGTTCACGGATAGCGAGTTCCGCTTCCATCAGCCAACTGTCCGCGGAGATGTTTTTCAGCGCCAGCGTATCGCCATGCCCAGGAAGTGTAGGCACTAAGATGTTCCAATCCGTCTGCTGCCCTAAGAAATCAGCAAACGGCCGAACTTCGTAAGGACCGCCGGTAAAGCCATGAATGCACAAGACTCCTGTTTTCAATGCGTTCTCCTCCGCTTCAATCCACTGTGAACGGTTCAATAACCTTTTCAAGTGCCATGCCGCGAGACCCTTTGACCAAAATGATGGATTCCGCTGACGTGCGTTCTTTTAGAAATTCAACAAGCGGTGCATAATCGTTTTCGCTCCAGATGACTTCACCAGAAAACGATTCTGCAAGTTTGTCACGAAGCCATTTCATGCGGGGACCATAAAGGCATACGCCTGAAATATTGTCTCCGATCAATTTCGCCAAGTCTTCGTGGTATTGCTGTTCGTTGTCACCAAGTTCCAGCATATCGCCCAACACAAGCCATTTATCGTCTTTCATTGTTGTTTCACGTATGAAGTTTAAAGCGGCTCCCATTGAAGACGGCGCAGCATTATAAGCATCATTGATAAATGTCGCTCCGTTATTCGCTTGGACGATCTGCATGCGCATATCCGTCAGCGCAGCGTTTTGCAACGAGCGGCGAATTTGTTCTTCACTCAGTCCTGCTTCAAGCGCCACTAAAATTGCAGAAAGGGTATTCTTCACTTGATGTTCACCCAATACCGGAATCGTGAACGCTGCATCAATGATGCCGCTGACCAAAAAGCTGCTGCCGTTTTCCGTTGCTTTGATACTTGTAACAGCCAATTCATTGTTTTCGCCAAAACCGAAAGAAACTGCTTGTGGAAATTCCTCAACATACGGCGTAAGCAAAGGCTCGTCTCCATCGTAAAAGAGCTTGGCGTGGCTTTCCATGCCAGCTGTGATTTCAAATTTAGCTTTAGCGATTCCTTCGCGCGAACCGAGATCTTGTATATGAGCTTCCCCGATGTTCGTGATGATGGCATAGTCCGGTCGTGCCATTTCAGATAAAAACTCGATTTCGCCAAAGCCGCTCATACCCATTTCAAGTACGGCAAATTTCGTATCTTCGTCGAGCGACAGAATTGTTAACGGCATGCCTAATTCGTTGTTGAAATTGCCCTGCGTCTTTTGCACTTTGAAATATGGCTTTAATACACTTGCCACTAAATCTTTCGTCGAAGTTTTACCGTTGGACCCGGTGATGCCGATGACCATTGTCGACAATTCGTTCCGATAAGCCCGCGCCATTTCTTGCAACGCAAGTTTGCAATCATCGACGATCAATAACGGCAGATCTTTTGGTGGATTCGGTTCATCGCGCTGCCAAAGACTCGCAGCCGCTCCCGCTTCGAAAGCTTGACGGACATATTGATGGCCGTTGACATGCTCGCCGCGAAAAGGCACAAACAGGTCCCCCGGTTTCAACGTTCTTGTATTAATGGAGACACCAGTGATTTCAATGCCTTTGAAATGCGGTTTAATGTGCAGCCATTCGGCTAATTGCTCAATCTTTTTTCTCATATAAAATCTCCACTCAATCTATTTTTACTTGCAACATCTGTTTATCTTCATAGCGTTCAATCGCCAATTCAATCAGTCGCTCAATCAAATCCGGATAAGCAAGCCCCGTATTTTCCCATAATAACGGGAACATGCTGAAAGGAGTGAATCCTGGTAATGTGTTTACTTCGTTAATCAGGATTTCGTGATCTGCTGTCAAGAAAAAGTCTGCCCGTACCAACCCGGAGCAATCCAATATTTTAAATGCTTTTTTCGCGTCTTTCACTAGTTCAGCATAGACGTTTTCAGGCAGTTCTGCAGGAATAATCATGGCCGTGTTGCCATCTTTGTATTTCGCTTGGTAATCATAAAAAGCTTTTAGCGGCTTGATCTCACCCGCTACTGAGCATTCAGGTAGATCGTTTCCAAGAACACCAATTTCGATTTCGCGCGCCACAACGCCTTGTTCAACAACAATTTTGCGATCAAATTTCAACGCTTCTTCGACCGCTGCGACCAATTCTTCTTTGTTTTCCGCTTTGCTGATGCCGACACTTGATCCAAGGTTTGCCGGCTTTACGAAGACAGGCCATTGCAATTCGGCTGCAATGCGCTCAACCAATGTTTCTTGATCCCGCTTCCATTCACTGCGGATAAAATAGACATATGGCGTTTGTTTCAATCCTGCGATTTCAAACAATTGCTTCATGACTACTTTATCCATACCCGCTGACGAAGCTAATACACCATTGCCGACATATGGAAGGTTCATGACTTCAAGCAAACCTTGCACTGTACCATCTTCACCGTTCGGTCCGTGGAGCAATGGAATGATTACATCCAATCCTTGTTCGCTTTCAGCTGGCAAAAAGCCCGAGATGTCATTAGGTTTAGCTTCGCCATCTCCAATTTGCAGTTGCTCAATCGATTCTACCGGCCCTTCAAGCAAAGCGCCTTTTCTCCATTCGCCTTCTTGCGTAATGTAAATAGGATATACTTCATATTTTTCGAAATTCAATGCTTGTGTAGCTGCACGGGCAGTGGAAAGTGATACTTCATGCTCCGCCGACTTGCCTCCATATAATAAACCGATTTTTTTCTTCATCAGTAAACCTCCGCCATTGTCCAATTTTTAAGCGCATTCACGCTCTACTCTGGATTTCTTTTGCATAATGCTTAGTTTATCACGAACTAGGAAAGACGAAAAACGTTTTCCCGCTAGCCACAAAAAAAGTAATGCTTGTTATCAAGCATTACTTCCATTGTTTTAATTTGCGGTCGAAGACGATTTTCCGGCCAACGTCCTGTTTGATATAGCCTTGAATATCTGACCAAAATTCATCAAGAAACGAGATTTCGTCTACTGAACGGATGTGCAATTCGATGGTGTTTTTCGTTTTCTCCGGGTCGGCAAGCGAGATCAAAACTCCCTCGCGGTAATCATTTTTCAGCGCATCTAGAAGTTCCTGCGGCAATTCTGGTATCAAGTCTTTTGATTTGCGGCGCCAAAAATTTTGACCGCTCGTTTCTCTACGGATCAATTGGGTGAAATAATTGCCCACCAATTCGTTCAGCCGTCCCATTTGACGAAAGTATATCTTTGTCGTTTGCTCTTCTTCACTGGAGAGATAAACGAATTCGTTTTGCAGCGTAGTATAAAAAGGCGGACGCACCGCTTCTTTTTTATGTCCGATATAAAGCAGTTCAGCTTGCTCCTGTGGAGTCAGCGAATTCAATTGCTTCTCACTCTTGAAATCAATCCAGCAAAACTCACTTTTCTTGTTGTCTAACGCTTTGCGCAACTGTGAAAATTCTTCTTGCCCGACAAATTCGGAGTATGTATGCATATTAAATGACGCATCATCATAACTATGTTTCAACAGCAAGAGGTTCTTCGGCATTTTCATAGCATCCAAAAAATGCGCAAACGTAAGACCGCTGAAGAGGGCGAACCGATCGGCATCGTTCAGGTAAATATATAAATGCTGTATATAATGATCCGCATTCAACGGCTTTTTGACCACGTCACCCACTCCAATCTTCTTTATATTATACGACCAATCGTTTGAAATATGAAACATCCTAGCTCTATTTTCGTTATTACTTTTGGTATGGGCATATTTTCTGCGAATGCGCTATACTATTAACCGACTCTCAATCTATAAAAAGTACAGGTGAACTCAGATGCAAACTAACAAGAGCATTGCTGATCGCATCGATTGGTCGCTCGCTTTTATCCTATTCCTATTCTTTGTGGTCAGCTTGATCGCAATTTCTTCCGCTCAGACTTCGGGCCAATATTTAACCAACTTCGTTCCACGCCAAGGAATTTTTTACGTCATTTCGATTTGTATGATCGGCGTATTGATGTATTTCGATTCAGAGCAATTCAAAAAGATGGCTTATTATTTATACGCCTTCGGCATTTTCATCCTCATCATACTGATGATTGCCCCAGACGGCGTCGGTCAAATCGCGGAGCCGGTAAACGGCGCAAAAGCTTGGTTTCATTTGCCTTTTTTCAACCTGCAACCGGCTGAATTCATGAAAACCTTCTATATACTCGCGTTGGCGAAGATGATTTCATCGCACCATGAGAAACATCCATTGAAGACCATTCAAACAGATTTTCTGCTGCTCGGGAAAATCGCTTTCACATTATCTATTCCACTCGGATTCATCTTGTTGCAACCCGATTTAGGAACTGCGCTTGTTTTTATCGCCATCACGCTTGCACTCACCGTCGTTTCCGGCATCTCTTGGAAAATTATCGCGCCAAGCTTTGGCGGTGTGGCTGTATTAGGCAGTGTATTATTGTGGATGGCTGTCAACATGCAGGATTTCCTGTCCGACAATTTCGGGCTGAAACCGTATATGTTTGAACGAATCTATACATGGCTTGATCCTTACGCTTATGCAGACTCAGGCGGGTATAACTTGATCGCCGCCATGAATGCAATAGGCTCTGGCGAAGTGTTCGGCAAAGGCTACCAAGGACGCCAAGTTTACGTACCGGAAAACCATACGGATTTCATCTTTACGGTCATTTCAGAAGACTTCGGTTTTGTTGGCGCCAGCGCTGTAATCATCCTGTTTTTCATGCTCATCTATCATTTGACGAAAATCACGCTTCAATTGAAAGATGTCTTCAGTACGTATGTGTGTGCAGGAATCATTGCAATGATCACGTTCCACGTATTCCAAAATATCGGCATGACCATCCAATTATTGCCAATAACAGGTATCCCTCTTCCATTCATCAGTTACGGAGGAAGCTCGCTGATCGGGAACATGCTCGCTCTCGGCATTGTGTTCAGTATGAAATTCCATCACCGAACGTATATGTTCGGCAGCGATAAAGAATCAGATTAAAAAACTCCGACGCAGTTTGAACTGCGCCGGAGTTTTTATTTACCTACTGGACTTGCGGATTTTGCGGTAAAGCAAGAGCCTTTAATAATTCTACACGTGATTTTGTGATTTTAGCTTGGATTCCCAGTTTCGATAAATTTGAAACGATTTTGCGAACTTCTACGTCTTTCGCCATCCAGATCACCTCTTCATCTTATTTATACTAATAGTAACGTATTTACCTGGTGTTTAGATTCATATGTAGCGGCTAAATATTTGACTTTTCTGTGTCTATGTATATAATACCATCTTTTCAAGGTTTTAAACTTTTCATTTTGATGACAATGTGAATATATTGTTAATTGTTTTATATTTCACCGTGCATTTGATAGTATGTAGACAGAAATAACTTATTTTCAACATTCATCTAACAAGGAGGAATTAGTGATGCCAGAACAAATTACATTGCCAGTTAGCGGGATGACCTGTCAGCATTGTGTAGTGCGCGTTGAGAAAAACGTTTCTGCACTTAAAGGCGTTGATAAAGTGGACGTTTCGTTGCAACACGCTACAGTCGATGTCGTTTTCGATAAATCGACTGTTTCTGAAGCTCAAATTACCGAAGCGATTGAAGATGCCGGTTATGACGTGGAATCTCCTAAAGCATAGTAGATAACGAATGACGAAAAGCGCATCGGTTTGAGCCGATGCGCTTTTCGTATGGCCTTTATCTGTCCATCTTTATTTGTCGTTCACTTGAAACAAAGGTAAAATGAACGCATAGTCTTTTCAGAAAGCAGGAATCATACATATGAAAAAAACGATTTTATTATTGATGTCGGTCCAGTTCTTTGTATACTTGGGTTTTGGCATCATTATTCCGATACTTCCGGAAGTCATCGTACAACAGGGATATGGAGAAATCCACGTCGGTGGCTTGATCACAATTTATGCATTAGCTTCTTTTTTCACGGCTCCATTATGGGGAAAGCTGTCGGATAATACCGGACGCAAACCTCTTATCTTAATCGGCTTGGCCGGTTTCAGTTTGAGTTTTTTCTTGTTCTCGCTATTTCTTGATAACTTGATGTTGTTGTATGCATCACGCATTATCGGCGGACTGTTTTCCGGTGCCCTTTACACAGCTGTTACTGGTTACGTAGCCGATATTACAAGTGATGAGGAGCGCAACAAGTACATGGGACTGCTCGGAATGTCCATTGGTCTCGGCTTCATCTTTGGTCCCGCTATCGGCGGACTGCTCGGTTCAATCTCGTTGTCACTGCCCTTTACGTCTTCTGCGATCCTCGTATTATTGCTGATGGGCTACGCAGCAACCGTTCTAAAAGAGCCGGTGCGTCAAGGCGAGGCCGTCAAAAGAAAGCTAGTTCCAAAAGGGGCGCAAACACTCTGGCAATATCGAATCCGCTATTTGTTCTTGTTTTCGTTTTTAGTGACATTCTTGCTTGCAGGTCTTGAATCGACCTTTCAATTATTCCAAATCGATCAAATCCGCATCACACCCTTGCAACTTGGCTATTTGTTTATCGTGAGCGGCTTGGTAGATGCTGCTATCCAAGGCGGTGTTGTTCGCCGAATCAAAGATGGCATGGAAACACAATGGATCATTGGCGCACAGATTGTAACGGCTATCGGCCTTTTCCTCTTGCCATTCACGACCAGCCTCGTGTTCGCGGGAGTAGCATTAAGCATTTTCACTGCCGGCAATGCGTTAGCACGG
>JBFIXY010000043.1:0-9471 GCA_041605655.1 Planococcus sp. (in: firmicutes)
AAAGCTGACGAGAAATCATTCTCGTCAGCTTTTTGAGTTTTACTATTTATAAGGTTTTTGTTCTTCATCCAAGTCATGATAAGTTAACGGGTAGCCCATCGATACCCATTCCGAGCGATGGGATGAATCCAATTCGGTCAGTCCTCTTTCAGTATGATCATAGACAGCATTAGGGCTTTCTTTCCGATCTGAATCTTGGCTGAACTGCATGTCATGATCCGGATAAATCCAGAATTTCTTTCCACGTTTTCTAATGTAATTCACCAGAAGAAAAGCACCGGCACACGATGCGCAAGCAATAAATACGTTTTTCTTATCCATTCGCTACTCCTCCGTTTAATAGACGTGTTGCTATTAAATTCCCGATTAACAGAAAGTTAATCCTTTTAAAGGAGATATTCGATGGTATTTTAAACCGATAACATGTCTTGCTGTTCGACCAAAGCGACCGCTTCGACGACCGCTTGACGATTAATGTTCAAGATGTCGCATGGACGGCCAATGACTTCAATCTTGCCTTCTTTCAACTTTACGATGCGGTCTGCAATCGCGTGAGCGTCATTTTCATCATGTGTTACGAAGACTGATGTAATGTTTGCCTTTTTCAATATATCTCGCAATTCCTTGCGAATTTTTCCTTGTAACTCCGCATCCAGATTGCTGAAAGGTTCATCCAATAAGATCAAATGCGGTTTCGGGGCAATGGCGCGGGCAATCGCCACACGTTGTTGCTGCCCACCGCTTAGCTGGTAGGGATAGCGGTCTGCGAACTCTTCAAGTTCCACTAATTCCAATACTTCCTTCAAACGTGCCTGTTTTGCCGCTTTTTTAAAGCGGAACAAACCGAACATGATGTTTTCGGCAACGCTCATATGCGGGAACAATGCATAGTCCTGGAATACCATGCCGATGCCGCGTTTTTCAGGCTGTAAGAATTTTTTTTCGTCGAAAATGACGTTGTCTTGGATATTGAAAGAACCATCCTCCGGTTTTTCCAATCCAGCTAGCAAGCGGAGGACCGTACTTTTGCCGCTGCCGCTTGGACCAAGAATTGAAATGACTTCACCTTTTTCGATGGTCATGGAGAATTTGTTCAATGCTGCGGTTTTTGTATTGGAATAGGAGAAACAAACGTTATCGATGGAAATAAACATATTATTTTGGCTCCTTTTCGATGAATTTATAAAAAACGATGATGGAAAGTGCGCTGATCCCGATAATAAGCAATGAAGCTTGGGAAGCTTCCATGATTTTTTCATCGCTGGCATATTGGAATACTTTTGTTGATAATGTATCGAAATTGAATGGTCGTAAAATCAATGTCAATGGTATTTCTTTTAAAATATCGATGAAAACGATAATGAATCCACTGATAATGGCGCCTTTGAGCATGGGCATATCCACTTTGAAGAAAGTTTTTGTGATCCCCATTCCGAGAAGCCGTGAAGCGTCGCGGAAGTTGGTGCCGATTTTATCATATCCGGACTCGATCGAATTATAGCCGATAGCAAAAAAACGAATGATGTAAGCGGATATTAACATGATTAAACTTACACTCAATACTAAAGTCGTGTCAAATCCAAGGGCTTGATAGACAGGTGCAAGTGTACGATCGAGACCGATAAATGCTGTTACCACTGCAACTGCTATGACTGCTCCTGGAATGGAGTAGCCGAGTATGCTCAATCTTGGCAGGAGTTTTGCCATTTTACCATGGACCAAGCGTCCGAAATTCCCGACAATAAGAGCGAAGAGGATGATAACGGTAGCCGCAATTCCTGCAACAGTTACGGAATTTTTTACGTAAAGCATGAATTCTTCCATTGGAATTGTACCGAAAGTTAAAATCGTCCAGTCAATCAATTGAATGACGGGAATGAAAAAGCCAAGCGCCATAATGATCAACCCGAAGCCTGTAGCTCCAGCTGCTTTCCACCCGGTCAACTCAATCAAAGGCAAAGGACGTACTTTGGTCGTTGAATAGCTATATTGGCGACGACCTCGAAGCAATTTCTCAACCATTAAAACGAGGATGACGAAGCCCATAAGCGAAGCTGCCAGTTTGATAGCAGATTCAATATCTCCCAGACCAAACCATGTTTGGAAGATGGCAGTCGTAAACGTTTGAATTCCGTAATATTTCACTACTCCATAATCGTTGAGCACTTCCAAAACGACTAAACTTGCGCCGCCGATAATGGATACCCGTGAGATAGGGATTACGACTCGGAAAAATGTACCCCAAGGACCTTTCCCAAGGACGCGGGATGTCTCGATTAACGAAGCGGATTGCTGTGACAAGAAAATGCGTGTAATTGTATAAACGTATGGATACAAAAATATCGTGTAGATGAAAATTGCACCCGGTAGATTCATGATGTCAAAATAAGAGGGATTCACTTCCATCCCGAATCGTTCGCGGAGCATAGTTTGGATAACGCCTGTGTAATTGACGATTCCATGATAGGTGTATGCACCGATAAAAGGTGGGATGGAGAGGGGCAAGATCAAAGCCCATTTCAAAAAATTCCGCAAAGGGAATTGATATTGGGCAACCAGCCACGCCAGACTCAATCCGATTGAAATGGTCAAGACAGCAGTAGCCACGACCAGAATCAGAGAGGTGGAAACGAAGGACCAAAGAACGTGTTCCTTCATGTGCGCCCAATTTTCATTGGTGGGAGTGAAAATACCACCGACAATCGTCAAGTTCGGCAAAAATAACAGTGCCATTATGATGACTGCTGAAAAGGTCCACACATTGATATTTTTTAAACTTCTTTGCATCTTTCAAAACACCTCTCTATTCCAATCGCAAGAAATCCCGTGCTGCGAGTACCGCAACACGGGGGGATTCAGTTTATTATTTCCAGCCGACTTCGTTGAAGATCAAAATTGCTTTTGAGTTGTTTGTACCAAGAGCTGACAATGAAATGTCCTGCTCTTTAAACTCGCCCCATGATTTAAGCAATTCAGTTGGTTCAACAGATTCGTTTACAGGATATTCATAGTTTGCTTCTGCGAATTTCCCTTGTGCTTCTGGAGCCGATAGGAACTCAAGCAATTCGATAGCATTTTCTTTGTTAGAAGCTGTTTTAATCACACCAGCACCGCTGACATTTACGTGTGTACCTGTAGTGTCTTGGTTAGGGAAGAAGATGCCAAGACCTTCAGCGACTTTCACTTCTTCTGGATCTTCAGAGTTAAGCATTTGTCCCATATAGTATGTGTTCATGATTGCGACATCACCGACACCAGCTGCAATTGCTTTAGCCTGGTCACGATCTCCACCTTCAGGGTCGCGAGCAAAATTATTGACCATTCCAGCTGCCCATTCTTTCGCTTTTTCTTCACCTTCGATTTCGATGAATGAAGCTAATAATGATTGATTGTAAATGTTTTCAGAGCTGCGGATCAATACGCGGTCATTCCACTCATCTTCAGTCAATGCTTCATAAGTTGATAGTTCTTCAGGTGTTACTGTTTCTTTATTGTATGCAATTACGCGTGCACGTTTAGTTAAACCGTACCACATTTGGTCTGAATCTTGGAAGTTAGCAGGAACCTGCTCATCTAATACATCACTTGAAACAGATTGGAACAAGCCATCGTCTTTAGCGCGGTATAAACGCCCTGCATCAGCAGTAAGGAAAAGATCTGCTTCAGTAGCATCGCCTTCACGCTTGATACGCTCAAGTAGTTCGTCAGCGTCACCTTTGATCAAGTTGACTTTAATGCCTGTTTCTTCTTCGAATTGTTTGTAAAGTTGGTCATCTACATCATAATGACGAGCTGTATATAAGTTCACTTCGTTGCTATCTGTTTCTTTAGGTGAATCACCTTCTGATGATTCTTCGTTTCCGCAAGCTGATAAGACTAGAAGCATTAAAAGCAATGCAGCGAATAACATTTTCTTCATGAGTGTCTCTCCTTTAAAGTATGTTTAGAATCAAATGAAAATGATTCTCAATATCAATTTAAAGGTATTGAGAACGTTTGTCAACCGGAAATACAGAAGTCAAACAATTTACTTTAAAAATAAGGTGAAAGTGTGGCGCGTCAAACTTTTGGCAAGTCTTTGACAAGCGAAATAAAGGAGCGTGAGATATAAGGAACATAGCGGTTTTTCGCCATGATGATGCCTAAACTCCAAGGGAACGTATGGCTGAGCGAAAGGGTTTTAAAAGGGCCATCCTGGACACGGTCACATATCAATTTTGGCATTAAGGTGACGCCGAGGTTTTTTTCGACCATGCCCACGATAAAGTCCCATTGAGAACTTTCATAAGCAACTTTTGGATGAAAGCCTTGACTCAGGCAAAAATCGATCGTTTTGCCGTTCAATGTAAATTCCTTACTTAATAGAAGAAAAGAGTCGTCCTTGAAATCAATCAAATCAATTACTTCCCGATTTGCTAGTGGGTGCGTTTCGTGTACCAGCAATTTGATTTCCTGTTCTACGAAAGGCTCCACATCGAATTTTCCAGAGTCGACCGGCAGCATGACAAACCCGAGATCCACTTCGCCTTCTAGCACTTTCTGTTCCACTTTGCGTGCTCCGTATTCGGCAATTTCAATTGTCACATCGGGATAAGAGCGTTGAAACTCAGCGATGATTGTCGGGAAAAAAAGAGTGCTGATAACAGGAGGCAAGCCGATTTTGATTTTTCCTTTTTTCAAGTGCATGACGTCATATAATGAAGCGGATAAATCGTCCACACTATTGACGATCTTGTTTGCCTGTTCGAAAACGACTTCCCCGGCATCTGTCAAGATGATTTGTCGCGCGGATCGATCAAATAGCACAACATCCATTTCATCTTCTAAATTCTTGACCATTTTGCTTAAAGTTGGCTGCGTGACATGGAGCGCAAGTGCTGCTTTTGTAAAACTACGGTGTCTAGCAACTTCGATAAAGTATTTCAATTGGCGAATATCCATTAAAATTGCTCCCAACCTATAACTATTTATTATGCATTATATAGTTTTTATTCATTTTACCTATCATAAAGAGCAGTGTACACTAAAAAAAGCCGCTCGCGACTAAATATTGTGTCAAATATTTGGATTTTTTTTATAAACAATCAGTAAGCGCTTTCACTGTAGAGAGGCGCGAAGATGGTGAAGATAGTGTCGGCTGTTTTAGCGGCAAGCGAAATCAAAGGGGGAAAAAAGAATGTTCAGTATGATCGGTTTAATCGGAGGATTGGCGTTACTCATTTACTTGACAATGAGAGGAACCAACCTATTGATCGCAGGACCACTGAGTGCATTGGTCGTTGCGTTGTTCAGCAGTGTGCCGTTGTTTCCGCAAATGGTCGGAGAAGGCGAAGTAAACTTTTTAGGAAATTACATGACTGGGTTTTCCGGCTTTATCACAGCTTGGTTCCCGATGTTCTTACTTGGAGCGATTTTTGGTAAGTTAATGGAAGATACGGGAGCAGCAGACAGCGTGTCGCGCTGGCTAGTTGGCAAATTCGGCATCAAGCGCGCAGTATTGGCAATTGTCATTGCCTGTGCAGTGTTGACTTATGGCGGAGTGAGTTTGTTCGTTGTGGCATTCTCGGTTTACCCGATGGCGCTTAGCTTGTTCAAACAAGCAGATCTTCCACGTCGCTTCATTCCAGCGACATTGGCATTTGGTTCAGTAACATTCACGATGACTTCAGCAGGTTCTCCGGAAATTCAGAACTGGATTCCGATTGAATACTTAAATACAAGCCCATACGCAGGTTGGGAAGTTAGTATCATCGTTGCAATCTTTATGGCGTTGTTCGGTTACTGGTGGTTAAGACGTATGATTGCGAAGGCAGTAGGTAAGGGTGAGCGTTTCGAATCGCGTAAATCAGATCCAGTGGTGCCGGAACGCAATCTTCCGAATCCAATCATGGGCCTTATCCCGTTATTGGTAGTTCTTGGGATTTCGTTTATCTTCCATGATTCTTTGAAAACATCTGCATTAGTTGTTGCGTTGCTAGGCGGCGTTTTAACGACGTATGTATTGAATAGATCACATTTCCAAGACATTGGAAAAGCATTGACTGATGGAACGATCGGCGCATTGATCGCCATCGGTAACACAGCGGCTGTTGTCGGTTTCGGCGGTGTTGCAAAAGCTGTACCTGCATTCCAGACTGCAGTTGAAGCTATGACGAACATTCCGGGGAGCCCGTTAATCGGCGGCGCAATCGCAGTAAGTGTAATCGCGGGAATCACCGGGTCGGCTTCAGGCGGACAAGTTATCGCATTGCCATTATTGGCTCCGCATTACATCGATTTAGGTGTAAACACAGAAGCGCTTCACCGTACGATTGCCATTTCTTCTGGCGCATTGGATTCCTTGCCTCACAACGGTTACGTTGTAACAACGATTCAAGGGATTTGTGGAGAAACGCATAAAGCTGCATATGGCGCAGTCGGTGCAGTAACAGTTATTGTTCCGCTAATCGGTTTAGCGCTGGCCATCGTCTTGTTCTCACTAGGTCTTGGAATTTAATAAACAGTGGAGGTTGTTCGAATGGTTGAAAACAAAGTAGTTTTCATAACGGGTGCCGCGAGCGGCATCGGTTATGAAATCAGTGCGGATTTCGCGAAAGCTGGCGCTAAGATCGTGTTGACGGATATCAACAAGGAAGCAGTAGAAAAAGCTGCAGCTGAATTGAAAAACCAGGGGTTTGAAGCGGTCGGCTTAAAAGTCGATGTGACAAGCGAAACAGAACTTGAGCAAGCGATTAAGAAAACGGTTGAAACTTACGGGTCATTGGATGTGCTGATCAATAATGCAGGCATGCAATTTGTTTCGCCAATTGAAGAATTTCCAACTGAGAAATTTGAGTTATTGGTAAAAATCATGCTAGTCGCGCCATTTGTAGCGACTAAACATGCTTTCCCGATTATGAAAAAGCAAGGAAGCGGACGAATCATCAATATGGCGTCAATCAATGGCCTTGTCGGGTTTGCAGGCAAAGCGGCCTATAACAGCGCCAAACACGGCGTAATCGGATTGACGAAAGTCGCTGCGCTAGAAGGCGCGGAACACGGCATTACGGTTAATGCCATGTGTCCGGGTTATGTCGATACACCGCTTGTGCGCAACCAGTTAAGTGATTTGGCGAAAACGCGCAATGTCTCGTTGGACAAAGTGCTCGAAGAAGTCATTTACCCGTTGGTGCCGCAAAAGCGCTTATTGTCTGTTCAGGAAATTTCCGATTACACGATGTTCCTGTCGAGCGATAAAGCGTCAGGCGTTACAGGTCAAGCTGTCGTTCTAGACGGCGGCTATACTGCCCAATAAACATAAACAAACCCGTCAGGCTCATGCCTGGCGGGTTTTCTAATCGAGAAAGTTATCGGTAATGCCGAGGAACAAGCGCGCTTGTTCCACATTCGGAGCGTGGCCTGAATGCTTGAACTCCATGAACACCGCTCCTGGAATGAACTTCGCCGTTTCACGCCCATAGTCCGGTGGATTCAAGCCGTCATGAGAGCCACTGATGATCAATGTTTCTGCTTTAACAGTGGATAGCTTCGGACGGAAATCGAATTCAGTGAGAGCCGCCGAAGCGATTGTTTGTTCACGTCCGGTCAGAGATTCGCTGTTTTCTGCAGTTTTCTCAAGCCAGCGGTTGATTTTTTCTTGATCATGAAACATGAACTGGGAGGATTTTTGAAGCTTTTCAACGATATTGAGACCCTCGAATTCCTCTGGATAACGGTCGAATAACTCATCCATCGACGATTGTTCACCATGTGATTTTGTTGCAACAAGCACAAGTTTTTTAATCCGCTCGGGAAGTTCAATCGCAATGCCTTGCGCGATGTAACTGCCCATCGATACCCCGATGACAGAAAGCGATTCCAAGTCTAGGTGTTGGATGAGGGCAACTGCATCTTTAATATGGTCTTCGAGCGTATAGCTCGATGGTTTAGTGGATTTGCCGTGGCCGCGCGCGTCCAAAGCGATTACACGGAACTTCTTTTTAAAAAAATGGGACTCACGGTAAAACATTGCGTGGTTGCTCGTCAAGCCGTGCAAAAGCAGCAACGGTGGACCTTCACCAATGTCTTCGTAATACAAATCCAGATCATCTGATTTGAAATAAGGCATCAGGCTTCTTCCTTTCGGTGTTGATACTGGTCTTTACCCTTTATCGAAGCAATTAATCCAGGGAGTATAGAGTACGTAAGCGAGCCGGTTTTATTAATAAACTAATTTTCTGAAATTAACGACTTTCTATTAGACACATGTCAGCGAATAATGGTTTAGTTAAGGGAGTGGTGAAGTTAATCTATACAGCTTTGAAGGCACCTATTATTTAGCTGAATACAAATCATTGGAAAAAGGGGAGTAACTCAATGAAAGTGACTGAAACGGTATTTCCAATCGATGCTGTGCGGGCGGAATTTCCTGCACTGAAACGTACATATCACGATAAGCCTGTAGCGTATTTCGACGGTCCGGGCGGCTCGCAAGTCGTCAAAACGGCTATCGATGCTATCGCCCGGTACATGGAGCAGGGAGGTGCAAATCTCCACGGTTCTTTTCCATCAAGCTGGGAAACAGAAGATGTGATAGCCAAATCGAAACATGCGGTTGCGGATTTTCTGAATGTACAACCTGCTGAAGTAGCTTTCGGTGCCAACATGACAACGTTAACGATTGCGATTGCCAATGCGCTTGGTAAGCAGTTCAATGAAGGTGACGAAATCGTCGTCACGGAAATGGACCATCGTGCAAATGTCGATCCGTGGCTATTGATGGCGAAAGACCGCGGCTTGAATATTCGGTGGATCAAAGTTGATACCGAAACTTTAACATTGGACTTGCGGAATTTGGAAAAAGTAATCAATGAGAAAACAAAACTCGTGGCAGTTGGATTGGCATCGAATGCAGTCGGCACAATTGTGGACATCGAACCGATTGTCCGACGTGCAAGACAAGTCGGTGCGTTGGTAGCGGTAGATGCAGTTCATGCAGCTCCGCATATGGCGCTCGACCGGGAACGGCAAGACATTGATATTTTATTGTGTTCAGCTTATAAATTTTTTGGACCACATATCGGCATAGCCGCTATTCGCGAATCCATATTTGAAGGTTTGGAGCCGTACAAACTTGTTCCATCACCGGACACGTACCCAGAAAAGCTGGAAACGGGCACACAAAATCATGAAGGAATCGCGGGTATCCTCCCGGTTATCGAATTTTTCGAAGGCTTTGGTGCAGGAGACACGAGACGCGAACGGATACTGAGCGGCTTCGAGCATCTTAAAACCTACGAAAACAGTCTGGCGAAACGCATGCGCGACGGTTTGAAGGAAATGGCGCACGTGACTTTGTTTGAAGCGGCAGAAGATGTGCCTAAAACGCCAACCATTGCGTTTCAAGTGAATACTATTGCACCTGCAGAATTTTGCAAAGTTTTAGCGGAACAGCATAGCATCTTTTTGGCAGCAGGTCATTTTTACGCATCC
>JBFIXY010000044.1:0-9363 GCA_041605655.1 Planococcus sp. (in: firmicutes)
AAACCGCTAAGGGAATCTCCCTTAGCGGTTTTGTTATTTGTTGCCGTCTACGATCAAGTCTAATTTTCCTGTGGTCGGATCGATTACTAATCCGTGGACCGGCACAGCAGTGTCCATTAGCGGATGGTGCTTGACCATCTGAACGCTGTGGCGAACGCTTTCTGTTACATCATCGAAGCCCTTGAACCAAGCATCAAGGTCGACTCCGGAATATTTCATCATTTCAAAGGTTTTTTCATCTATACCACGAGCTTTCATCTTATTCATAATGGATTCGGCATTAAGTGCTCCCATGCCGCAATCGTAATGGCCGATAATGTAGATTTCATCTGCATTCAGTTCGTAAACCGCCACTAGCAAGCTGCGCATGATTCCGCCGAAAGGGTGGTTGATGACGGCTCCTGCACTTTTGACGATTTTGACATCGCCATTTTTCAAATTCATCGCTTTCGGCAGCATTTCAAATAACCGCGTATCCATACACGTCAAAATAACAATTTTCTTATCAGGGAATTTCGTGGTGATATAACGTTCGTATTCTTTATTCTCTACGAATTCTTGATTGTATTCCAGAATTTGTTCAAGCATCGACATCATGTATTCCTCCTTAAAGCCCTTTTCTATAGTTTAGAACAAACATTCAAAAAAAACGACTATAACTATGTTGAGAAAATGAAAATTTACCTTATGCAACTCTATTTAGGATACATACGACTAAGCATAGTAAAAGCCCGAAAGCTGAGAGCTTTCGGGCTAGATGGCTTAACGTGAAATTTTTTCAAGTTTGTTGAGCATAACGAGTGAACGGCCAGTGCCGATTGAAACAGATTCAAGTGGTTGCGGTGCAATATGAACAGGAACGGAAATTTCCTGTGCCAGCCATTGCTGCATCCCTTTAAGCAGCGCGCCTCCACCAGAAATCACAACACCTTGGTCAACGATGTCGCCAGATAATTCTGCTGGGCAATTTTCAAGCGTAGCTCGGATGCATTCCAAAATCGATAGAAGCGACTCTTTCAACGTTTCTTGAATTTCAGTTGAAGTCAATGTGACGGTTTTCGGTAAACCCGTCATTACATCGCGTCCGCGAATTTCCATCGTTTCTGATTTATGGGGAACAAGGGCATAACCGATTTCCTTTTTAACATTCTCAGCTGTGCGTTCGCCGATCAGGACGTTATAATGCTTGCGAACGTATTGGACGATGTCTTCATCCATCCGGTCGCCGGCAACTTTCACTGTGTTTGCAGAAACGACGCCGCCGAACGAAATGATGCCGACTTCTGTTGTGCCGCCGCCGATGTCGACAATCACGCTCGCGATTGGTTCACTGACAGGAAGGTCAGCGCCGATAGCTGCTGCAACTGGTTCTTCAATTAAATGTACGTTTTTCGCACCGCTTTGTTTCACCGCATCGTGGATGGCGCGGCGTTCTACTGAAGTAGCACCGCATGGGGTACAAACCATGACATTCGGTTTGCGGAAAGAAGAGCCCATTTGTTTTGCCGCTTTTTGCATCACCATTTTCAATAATTCCGTCGTGACGTCAAAATCTGCAATAACGCCATCTTTCAAAGGGCGTACAACACGGATCGAGCCAGGTGTTTTACCGATCATCGCTTTTGCATCTTCGCCAATTGCGATGACGCGGCCAGTTTTTGTATCTAGGGCTACCACTGAAGGTTCATTTAAAATAATGCCTTTTGATTTTGTATATACTAAAATATTCGCTGTTCCTAAGTCAATTCCAATATCTGTTGAAGAAAACATGCCTTAACTCCTCCTATTAATAAACAAGTACCAATCTGCATTCTACCACGGAAAAAATGCAGCAAAAAGAACCGAAAAGAAAAATGATACATAAGAAAGGTCTTAGGATAGAAAAGAAGCCAATTTATAGAGTCGAAAGGCATACGATGTAACGGTCATGTAAAACAATTGATGTTGAACTGTAATAAAAAAACACGGCTTTCTCATAAAAGAAAGACCGTGTTTTTTATTAGTACTTTTTGTCAGGAAGTGGATCAACGTGTTCTGCATCGTGGGTATGAAGCTCTTTGCCCAAGAAGTACATCAAAGTGAAGAAGAACAGGAAGATTACGACCATAAACCCGAGGGTTACTGTAACACCGTAAAACATAGTGATAACTCCTCTCTAAACTGTCATTATCATAATTTAGTATACATGATAAATAAGAAAAAATTAAGTGTCGAATTTCCGATACTTAAAAAGCCCAGTTGCCGCTGCGGAAGATTGGCTCGCGCGTTCCATCTTCAAGAATGCCATCGATGTCCATTTCCTCGGACCCGACCATGAAATCGACGTGTGTAATGCTTTGGTTCAAGCCATGTGCCGTCAATTCTTCAGGTGACATTGTTTTGCCGCCTTCTAAGCAGAACGAGTATGCGCTGCCGATAGCGAAATGATTGGAAGCATTTTCATCGAACAATGTATTGTAGAACAAAATATTCGAATCGGAAATCGGTGAATGATGAGGTACAAGCGCGACTTCACCTAGGTGATGCGAACCTTCGTCTGTAGCAATTAACTCTTTCAAGACTTCTTCACCTTCAGCAGCTGTTACTTCCACGATGCGGCCGTCTTTGAATGTGATTTTGAAATCGTCAATGATATTGCCGCCGTAGCTCAATGGTTTAGTACTGTGCACATAGCCATTGACGCCTGTTTTTTCAGGGACTGAAAAAACTTCTTCTGTTGACATGTTTGCCATGAATTTATCGCCTTTTTCATTGATTGAACCGGCTCCGCACCATAAATGGCCTTTAGGAAGGGCCACTTCCAAATCGGTTTTTGGTGATGTGTAATGCAGTTTTGCGTATTTTTTGTCGTTCAAATAATCGACTTTCGTGTGAAGCAATTGGTCGTGTTTGAGCCATTCTTCCACTGGATTGTCGCGGTCAGCGCGCACAGCTTTGAAAATAGCGTCCCACAAAGCATCAACTTGTTGGTCTTCCGGCAAATCGGAAAATACTTTTGCAGCCCATTCTTTCGAAGGAGAAGCAAGGACCGTCCAGCTGATTTTATCCGATTGCACGTATTGGCGGTATTTGCTGAGTGCCGTACCAACTGCTTTCTGGTTAGCAGCGATGCGTTTCGAATCGATGCCTTTCAATAGATCCGGACTCTGGGAAACGATGCTGATAAATGCAGCGCCTCGTTCAGCAAGCGTTTCGCGCTCCTGAACTTTCCAAGCCGGATAGTCAGAAAATGAGTCTTCCGGAGCCAGTTCAAAACGCAAACGTGTTAGCTCATCGTCGAGAAAGTCGACATGCACTTGTTTTGCGCCGGCCTCATAAGCTTTTTTTGTAATCATGCGTACTAGTGGCGCCGCATCCAATGCTGCTACTATGTATAATTCTTGATCTTTTTGGATATTGACCCCTACATTTACAGCCAGTTCTGCGTAACGTGTTAACTTCTGTTCAAAAGATGTCAATTGAATCTCCCCTTTCATCCTTCTCATTTTAGCAATTTTCAGATTGTCCTGGCAATGTTTGGGCAGTGAAAGTGAGAAATAAATAACTTGCACGTTTAGTTATAAAAGTTTATATTATAAACAAAAGTTTAATCGGAGGTGAGATTGTGAATAAAAAAGAAGCCGAAGTTTTGGAACTGATTCGGAAGGATCCGTATTTATCTCAACAAGAAATGGCTGAGTTATTAAGTGTTTCGAGGCCCACTGTCGCGAACTTGATATCGGGGTTGATCAAGCAAGGAAAAATTGCGGGTCGTGCCTACATTTTGCCCGAAGAAGATACGGTGATTTGCATTGGCGGAGCGAATGTTGACCGCAAATTCCGATTGGATCATGCATCGCAAATGGGAACTTCGAATCCTGCAAGCATCAGCCATAGCATTGGAGGAGTGGCGCGAAACATTGCTGAAAATCTTGGCCGCCTTGGTCACTCGGTAAAGTTGCTGTCGATTGCCGGAAATGATCCGGAATGGACTTTGATCGAAGAAGGGTCAAAGTCTTTCATGAATACAGAATTGACGAAAGTAAACGAGGCTTTGTCTACAGGAACTTACACAGCTGTTTTGGAGCCAGGAGGTGAAATGGTTATCGCAATGGCGGACATGGCCATTTACGACTCCATGACGCCTGAATACATCAAACGAAGCGGGGCTGCGATATTATCCGCAAGTTTTATCGTTGCCGATTTGAATTGTCCTGCTGATACGCTTGATGAAATTCACCGGTTCGCGAAGTCCAAAAATATCCCTTTTGCGATCATTCCGGTTTCAGAACCAAAGATGAATCGTTTAGGCAAAGATTTGTTCGGTGTGACTTGGTTGATATTGAATCGGGGAGAAGCGGGTCGGTACTTGGGTCGCGATATCACAACAATAGAACAATGGCGGCACGCGGCTAAAGAATTATTGTGTTTAGGCGCAGAACACGTTGTCATCACTGGCGGAAAAGATGGAGTCATGACCGGCACCGGCAATACCATTCGTCACTTTGCTGCCCACCCAGTCACAGCAATTGAAGAAGTGACGGGAGCAGGCGACGCTTTTTCAAGCGGCATTATCCACAGTTATTTGGCTGGTCAGCCTTTTGAGCACAGTATTGAAACGGGTCTCGCCAATGCGGCAAGAACCTTGCAAGTGACATCGACCGTACGCACTGATTTATCCGCTGAACAATTGCAGCGAGAACTGGAGGAACTAATATGACGAACATGATTACATATTCTAAAGAAGTACAACAAGCGATGGACAACAAGCGACCAGTGGTGGCATTGGAGTCAACAATAATTTCACATGGCATGCCTTATCCCCAAAATGTCGAAACGGCACGTATTGTTGAGGCAATTATTCGGGATAACGGAGCAGTGCCGGCGACGATCGCCATTATGGATGGAAAAATCAAAATCGGTTTATCCGATGATGAATTGGAGTTATTGGGAAATAGCGCTGATGTGGCCAAAGTGTCACGCCGCGACATCGGCCAATTGATTGCTACGAAAAAATTGGGTGCAACAACAGTTGCAGCCACAATGATTTGTGCAGAACTCGCAGGCATCCGCGTATTTGCGACAGGGGGCATTGGCGGTGTTCACCGCGGTGCTGAAACAACGATGGACATTTCAGCTGACCTTGAAGAATTGGCTTCTACGAGCGTAGCGGTTGTGTGTGCAGGAGCAAAATCGATTTTGGATATTGGTTTGACGCTGGAATTTCTAGAGACAAAAGGGGTGCCGGTCATCGGTTATCAAACGGATAAAATGCCTGCTTTTTATACACGTGACAGCGGCTTCGATTTGACTTTCCGAGCTGATGATACGGCGGCAATGGCAAATGTTCTCAAAGCGCAATGGGACCTTGGGCTGAAAGGTGGTGCCGTTATCGCCAATCCGATTCCACACGAACACGCATTAGAAGAGTCATTCATCTCGGGCATCATCGAGCAAGCAATGACAGAAGCAAAAGAACAAGGCATCGCTGGCAAAGAAGTTACGCCATTTCTTCTTGGCAGAGTCAAAGACTTGACGGGTGGATCGAGCTTGGTCGCGAACATTGAATTGGTGAAATACAATGCCAAAGTGGGCGCGCAATTGGCTGTAGAACTTAATAGGCTGTAGGAAGCAATTTGTTAAAAGTCCTCTATAGAGGGCTTTTTTTTGCGTTTTGGGTATATTTTGTGTTTTCAGGAGCTGAAAAGAAGGGTACAAGATAGCAAGGAGCTGAAATGCATGAAAACAGATGTATTTATCAGTGGTGGTGGAGTAGGAGGGCTGACTCTTGCATTGAAGCTTGCTAAGCGCGGAGTAAATGTCGTAGTGGCGGAACGGCTAACCAACAAACCCCCCACTTATAAAGGTGAATTATTACAACCGAAAAGCATGCAAATATTCGATGGACTGGATCTATTCGACGAAGTTCATTTTCGCGCCAATGAAATTAAAGTGCTTGATATGCTGGAATTATCTAGCTCACTGAAAGTGCGTGACCAATCTTATATGGATTACAGTGTACTGCCGGGAAAATACGATGCAGCTTATATGGTGCATCACGAAGAACTGAAGAAATTATTGCGTGAAGCCGCATCAGCTTATAGCAATTTTAATTATTTTAATGGCACAGCTTGCAAAGGTTTTACAGACAATACAGCAATTCTGCAAAAAGGTGAAGAAAAATTCGAAGTTGAAGCCAAGTATTTCATCGGTGCGGAAGGACGTGCATCCATAACACGGAAAAGCATGGGCGTTGAGGTGAAGCAGACGCTTTACAATCACCATTTCTTGACCGTCACTTTTCCTCGTGCACAAAATTTCACAGATGGTAAAATCATTTCCACATATAATCGATTTCTTGGACTTTTCCCTTTGCCGGACGATCAAGTGCGAAGTGTTTACTTGATACCCGAAGGCGATTATCAAGAGTTGAAAAAAAAGCCCATCAGCCATTTCCATAAACTTTACACGGATTTAGCTCCTACTGTTGACGGCTACGTCCAACAATTAAAGGATTGGAAAAAGATTCAGCTGATGATTCCTGTAATGTATCATGCCCCTTCGTATGTAAAGGACAATAAAGCGATTATCGGAGATGCAGCTCACGCGGTTCATCCAATGGCAGGTGAAGGCATGAACATGGCGATACAAGACGCTGATATCTTAGGCGAACTATTGGCGGATATGATAGAGCATGGCGAGGCATCTGTCGATAACTTGAGATGGTATGAAAAAGTCCGGTACCGCCGAGCTGAACACGTCATCCAGTTAAGTCATTTGGCAGCTCTAGCATATTCTTTCCCGTTTAAGACAGTCAGTTATTTTCGTCAGAAAACGTTTGAACGAATGGAAGAAGATCCAGTGCTCCATTTTAAGCAAATGCTGAATGTATCCGGTCTTGGGATGTGGAAAGAAAATTTTCGAGACCGCTTTATCCAAGGTGGAATCATGCCAGTTCGAAACACCGATATAAAGGCTGATAAAAAAGAATTGAAGTACTTTACCAAAAATGATGATTACCCGTGGAAACTGGAGGGGCTTAGATGATAGATGTGATGAAGATGTTTAAAGCGAGAATGTATATGAAACGCAATGAACCATTTTTATCGAGTTGGCATGCGTATGTGGGCTATGAACTCGATTTGTTTAAAGCTTTTGGACGTCCGATGAGTAAATTTGATGTGGCTGACGCACTGGGGCTTGATGAGGATTTGTTGCAGCAATGGATCATGGTTGGGTTGTCGATTGGTCATTTGAAAGAAGCAGGACGCGGTCGTTATAAGATTGCGAATTCGTGGAAACTGCCGAAGCCAAAGGGTGATAATTCTTCAGGTGTACTGTTGAAAGAAATGATGGAATTGCATATTCCAACGCTGCTTCAATACCCGGAAATGATGCGGGAGAAAAAACGCAGTCATTTTGATGAAGAAAAGCATGCTCCGACAGTTGCTGAAACGAGCCGGCTGCTCGAAGTGCTGGCTATGCCGAAAATGTCGAAACGCATTCGGGACAACCAGTTTAAGAATGTTCTTGATATCGGTTGCGGAGAAGCAGGCTATATTAAAAAGCTGGCTGGGCGTTTTCCGGAGACGCATTTTACTGGTATCGAAATCAGCCCGGCAGTTGCCGAAAAAGCCGAACAGCTTACCGAAGAAGACAGCAATATTGATATCGTAAATGCGGATCTTTGGCATTATCAGCCCGAGCAACAATACGATATGGTGATGTTGAATAACGTTATCCATTACATTGACCTAGAGAAACGCGAAGCGTTATTCTCAGAATTGGCCAGCTGGCTCAATGACGGTGGAATTTTCTCTGTTGTGACGCCAATCGCTGGCAGTGTAGACGATCCGCCATTCGCCAATGTCTTCAATAGTTTTTTCTCTTCTTTCGATAATTTATATCGCTTGCCCACGCGTCAAGAGCTTACCGAGTGGGGAGAAGGAGCGGGTCTTAAACTTCTAGGTATTCAAACAGTTATTAAAGAGGGTAGCTGGTACATCGTGCAATATTCAAAATGAAAAATCCCTTGCTCTCCAAGTGATTCTTGGATGACAAGGGATTTTTTATTTGCGCAAAGAACCAAGTTCTTTAGCAATGGCCTGCATTTCATTAGGCGTGATGTTTTCACGGCTTGCAACCATTTCATATAATTCTTTCAAGTCTTCGTATTGTGATGCATTGAAGTGTTCAGGCTTCATAGCATCAACGTTGACCATGCGCAATTTCGTTTTTATTTCTTCGATCATGTATGTTACATTTTCGGGTGACTGTTTGGATAAGTCCATGATAGGTTCCTGCCTTTCAGTATGCTATAACCCATCATTCCACTGTTCAAAAAAAATGTCAATTGCCAGATTGTTTCGCCGCTTTTTCTTCTTTGACTTTTGCGACGATGCGTTTTGTTTCCAACGCGATAACACCAGACAATCCAAGCAGTCCAATTAAGTTTGGAACCGCCATGAGTCCATTCATAATATCTGAGAACGTCCAGATCAGATCTAGTGAAACAGTCGCTCCCACAAACACCATTGCAATAAACGCAATGCGGTAAACAATCAGAAGAGCAGGGTTCTTGAATAGGTATTGGAAACACTTCTCACCGTAATACGACCAACCGATAATCGTTGATGAAGCGAAGAAGATCAGGCCGATTGCGACAACCATTGGTCCGATTGGGCCAAGGAATTGTTCGAAAGCTGCTGTAGTAAGAGCTGAGCCTTCTAAAGTTTCATCTGTATAAAGTCCTGACATAACAATTGTAATACCTGTGATTGAACAGATGATCAACGTATCGATAAATACTTGTGTCATGGAAACCAATGCCTGGCGTCCAGGTAAATCCGTTTTCGCAGCAGCAGCTGCAATTGGAGCAGAACCAAGTCCAGCTTCGTTGGAGAAGACGCCTCGCGCTACACCGTAACGGATAGCTGCACCGACCGCGCCACCAAGAGCTGCTTCACCTGTGAACGCAGCATTGAAAATTGTCGCTACTGCAGGACCGATCAATTCCAAGTTCATAATCATGATGGCCATACCTGCAAGAATATAAAAGAAAGCCATAAATGGCACGAAATATGAAGTCACTTTACCAATCGTTTTGATACCGCCTAAAATAACGGAAGCCGCAAAGGCTGTTAATATAAGTCCAGTAATCCAAGTTGGAACGTTGAAAGTATCACGAACAACGGCAGCTACAGAGTTTGACTGTGTGCCGTTACCGATTCCGAATGCAGCAATTGCACCGAAAATGGCGAATAAGACGCCGAGCCATTTTTGTTTCAATCCGTGCTCTAGGTAATACATCGGTCCGCCAGCCATCTGGCCATTAGCGTCCGTAATCCGGTATTTAACCGCTAATACAGCTTCACCGTATTTAGT
>JBFIXY010000045.1:0-9319 GCA_041605655.1 Planococcus sp. (in: firmicutes)
GTGGTTGATTGCTTACCGCATCGGCGTATTAGGAATGGTCATGTTCGGTGCGCTTGCGAAAGTGTCACTTGTATGGAACATGGCGGACTTGTTCATGGGCTTAATGGCTGTACTGAATCTGGTCGTTATCACAGGGCTCGGGAAAATTGCGTTCAAAGTGCTGGCCGATTATACAGCGCAGCGCAAAGCAGGCAAGAACCCTGAATTCTTTGCTAAGAACATCCCAGGCTTGAAAGGCACGAATTGTTGGGGCGAACATAGTCGAGACGAATAAAAGATGAAAAACACATTTGCCAATTGGCAGATGTTTTTTTTTATTTGTTTCAATATTTGATCGTTGTTTTTAATATTTTTTTGTCATTATTATAATATTATTGGAATTTTATCAATGAAAACAAATAATCATGTGAATTTTTAGTAAATTTAGTAGTTAGACAATTGGAAATTTGATAAGATGGAAAGGTAGGAAAATTTGCCTGTTCCCTAAGGAGGAAAAAAGTATGGTCAATGTCTTGAAGAACAAAAAGTTCGTTGCGTCTGCAATTACGGTAGCAGCAGTAGCTACAGCGGTTTCACCAGCTTCAGCAGAAGAAATGAAGTTCACTGATGTGCCAGATCGCTACAAAGAGGCAGTACAATTTTTATATGATTTAGGAGCTACAAAAGGTGAGAGCGCCACATCGTTCGGAACGAATCACTCGATGAAACGCCAGGATGCGGTAGTCATGATCGCTTTAGCATTAGGCTATGACCCGGCTGGCAAGTACCCGGATTCAGGATTTACAGATGTACCGGCAAGCGCAAAATGGGCAGTCGATGCATTGAAACAAGACGGTCTTATCGATGGCAAGACAACCACTCGATTTGGCGCAAACGATACTTTAACTCGCAACGAAACAGCCAAAATTCTTGCGGAAGCAGGAAATTTTGACATTGATGATTCGGTCAAAAAGACCAAATTCACAGACGTGAACGAGCGCTTTGCAAAATACGTCGATGCATTAGTTGAAAATGGCATCACTTTTGGTAAAACGGAAACTCAATTCGGATCTAACCAAGCAGTTACACGTGGTGAAGCTGCATTATTCATTCAACGTACAAGCCTTAAAATGGAAAACGGTGTTTTCTCACTGTCGCTAATGCACTTGAACGACACGCATGCTCATTTGGAAACTGCGACGAAACAAGTCACGGCAGTTAAAGAATACCGCGCTCAAAAGCCGGATGCTTTACTGCTTCATGCTGGTGACGTGTTCTCAGGAACTCTTTACTTCAATGAATTCCAAGGGAGAGCGGACGTCGCTATTATGAACTTGATGGATTTTGATGCAATGACTTTCGGTAATCATGAATTCGATCTAGGTGCATCACAAGAAGGGCATAAAGCATTGCAAGAATTCGTTAAAGCGGCTCAATTCCCATTTGTTGCAGCAAACGTCAATTTTTCGCAAGACGCTTTGTTTACTGGACTATTCCAAACGAAAATTGGTCATACTCCTGAAGACAGCAATATTTATACAGGAATTGTTAAAGAAGTTAATGGAGAAAAAGTTGGTATCTTTGGTTTGACTACCAAAGAAACTGAAGAAATTTCGAGTCCTGGCTTGATTTCATTCTCAGAAAACTATTTGACGGATGCTCAAGTAATGGTTGATGAGTTTGAAGCGATGGGTGTCGATAAAGTAATCGCGTTAACACACATTGGCTTTGATGATAATCCATCAGTTGATAATGACATGATGCTAGCTGAAGGTGTGGAAGGAATCGACGTCATTGTTGGAGGACATAGCCATACAGGATTGAAAGAGCCGTTTGTTGTGGCTAAAGACGAGACGCCTACTGTCATTGTGCAAGCTGGACAATACGGTGGAAGTTTAGGAACTTTGGACGTTTTATTTGATCGTAAAGGGGTAATTTTCTCTTCATCAGGTGCATTAATTGAAATTCGCGCACAAGTGGAAGACCCGGAAGCTGTACAAATTTTAGCGCCATTCAAACAAAAAGTTGAAGAAATCTCTGGACAAGCTACGTCTGCTACAGCTGTAGAAGCGTTGCCAACACCGCGTACAGGTGAAGATATAACTGCACCGAGTGTTCGTAAAAACGAAACGGCGCTTGGCAATATCATCACGGATGGCATGCTGAGCAAAGCGAAAAAGTTCGATGCAAACGTAGTGATGGCAATTCAGAACGGCGGAGGAATTCGTGCTGGAATTGATCAAGGTCCAATCACAGTCGGAGAAATCATCACAGTTCTTCCTTTCGGCAATACATTAGCGACAATGGATATTACAGGTGCTGACCTGAAAGCGGCATTTGAAGTGAGTGTTGGCCAATATCCGCGTGAAAATGGAGGATTCCTGCACGTTTCCGGTGCAAAAGTTCAATACGATTCGTCAAAACCAATGGGCGAGCGTGTAGTTTCAATCATGATCAAAGGAACAGATGGCGTATTCTCTGAAATTCAAGACGGGACAACTTACACCATCGCTACAAATGCTTTCACTGCTAAAGGTGGAGACGGTTACGATATGTTTGCAAAAGCATATAAAGAAGGACGCGTAACTGACTTAGGTCTTTCGGATTGGGAAAACTTCCGTGAAGAATTAGAGCGTATCGGCGACGTACGACCTGTAACTGAAGGGCGTATTGTCAACGTGAACGAAGGAAACTAATAAAATTTCCGAAGTTGAAAATAAGATAATGAAATTAAAAGAATTTACTAAATCGCAAAGTCTTGCCTATACTCTAGGGGAGACTTTGCTTCATTTTACCTAGTTTAAAATTGAAAAAAGAACTATTTTTTTACGAAATAATACAAATGATACATAGAATTGTAGAAAAAAATGGGTTAAGGTATGGGTAGATAAATAATATTAGGAGGAAACAAGACTTGAAAAAATGGATAATGATGCTGTGTTTCGCATTAATTGCTTCAGTAATGATCCCTCAGAGCCACGTGAAAGCAAATACAGAGTTTAACGATATTGGAACAGGGCACCGCGCTTTTGAAGAAATAAACTATTTGGTAAGCATGGGATACGTAAGTGGTTTTTCCGCTTCTCAATTTGCACCAGACAAGCAAGTAACCCGAGGTGAGGCTGCAGCAATGCTGGGCAGATCACTAAAACTCGACGGTACAAAACGCAATACAAGTTTTTCGGATGTTTCTTCAGGAAACTTCGCATCAGGTTATATCATCGAAATGGTTAATAAAGGCATCATAACTGGTTACTCAGATGGCACTTTTAGACCATATCAAGTATTGACACGCGGCGAAATGGCCATTATTATCAACAAGGCTTTCGATTTAGGAGGATCCGGATTATCATCTTCGGCTTCTACATTGATGAAAAAAGGAATTGCGCAAGGTTTTCCAGATGGTACCTTTGGTGTATCAGCAACAATTATTCGCGCTGACTTTGCTTTATTTTTAGCAAGAAGCTTGAATACAAGCTTCCGCATCAATACTACTGAAGTTTCTTTCAGCAAAACGATGTACGTTAATACACCATCAGATGTTTTGAATTTCCGTGCTACACCAGGCGGCACAGTTTTATCGAAATTGCCGCACGGTTCAGCTGTTGCAGTTGCCGGCACTGACCAAGGATGGTCGAATGTTCGGGTTAACGGAATGGAAGGTTTTGTAAGTGCTAGCTATTTGGTCTCCACAAAACCGAGTTCGGTACTTCCGAGCGATTTGAAAGTCATTATCGATCCAGGTCACGGAGGAACTGATCCGGGTGGAGTAGGAAATGGACTTTTAGAGAAAGATATTACATTGAATATTAGTAAACATATGAAGTCATATTTTGATAAAACACCGATTGCATCCGAGTTGACGCGCAACACAGACGTTTCTCTTGCATTATCGACTCGAGCAAAATTCGCTTCACAAAATAACGGTGATATTTTTGTTAGTATTCATGCTAACAAGTTCAATTCTGCAGCAAATGGTCAAGAAACATTCTATTATGCAGGAACAGCTGCTACGAATCCGAATATACAACAATCACGCGCATTAGCAATTTATTCACAAGCACGCATGCAATCTGTATGGAATTTGAGCAATCGTGGTGTTAATCCTTTCGGCTATGGAAACTTTGCCGTATTGCGCGAAAACACTGTTCCAGCAGCATTAGTGGAAATAGGATTCATGGATAATGCAAAAGATGTAATTTACATTAAATCTGAATTAGAACGCCAAAAAATGGCGAAATCCCTATTCCTTGCAACGCTTGATTATTTCTATCATTATGAGAAACGAAACGATGTATTGCCTTATTACAAAACAGTAGGAGCATCGCCAAGCCCGAGATTACATTAATCCATTAAAACCTGCCCAGTATTTAAGGCAGGTTTTTTTTATAAAAAATGGAATAGTTTGTTTGTAATATGGGTAAATACTAACTATTATAAAAGCTTTGAAAGTAGTTTAATAAGTATAAGAAAACATTTCGGAAAAGAGGGGTCCATTTTATGAAAAGCTTCGCCAGCATTTGGTTTTTAGTCATCTTGCTGATTTTACCTGCTCATATTTTTGCTGAAAGCGAAGATACATATATGGTTTACGCATCAGAAGAGGAACTCTCGGAAATTATCGAAAATTATGGATCCGTTGTCACAGATTTTGAAGAAATTCCACTCATGGAGATGAAGCTGAGCGATTCTGAAAAGGCGGATATTCGAAAACAATTTGCTTCAGTGCAAATTTATCCGAATCGGGAGTATGAAATTGCAGCGGATGCCGCATCTCCGACATTCACTTTAACAAATAGTGCCCCTTCACAATCCACACCTTTTACAGGAAAAGGCGTACGTGTAGCGGTTCTAGATACAGGAATTGATACTGAACACCCGGATATCGCTGTCAAAGGTGGAACTTGTACGGCTAAGGAATGTTCAATAGGTGTGCCTTATGATGATAACTTCGGACACGGCACCCACGTTGCAGGGATTATCGCAGCTAAGAAAGATGGCAACGGGATGGTCGGGATGGCACCGAATGTTGAACTGTATGCGATTAAATCGATGAACAGTGAAGGAGTCGGGACGACTTCGCAAGTAACAGAAGGAGTTAAATGGGCAATACAAAATAACATTCAAATATTGAACTTAAGCATATCGATTTCGTTTTATGACCGACCGCTGGAATTGATGCTGCAAGAAGCTTTTAACCAAGGGATGATCATCGTTTCGGCTGCAGGCAATGAAGGTGGATCGTCGGGGCAAGATACAATTACGTATCCGGCGAAATTTTCTTCGGTAATTGCTGTCGGTGCATTGAAAAATGATTTATCAAGAGAAGTGAACTCATCAGTTGGTCCTACACTCGAAGTTACGGCTCCCGGGAAAGATGTCCGGAGTTTGTATCCGCAGGAATTGGACGTATGGGACGATAAGCAGGACGGGTATCGGGCTTTGACTGGGACATCGATGGCCGCACCCCATGTGGTGGGAGTTCTTGCGCTTTATAAAGAACAACATCCGAATATGTCGAATGTGAAACTGAGAGAAGTCCTTCAAACAACAGCAAAAGATTTAGGTAAGGCAGGGCGCGATGAATTGTATGGTTTCGGAGTAGCCCAATACACCAAATCGATTACAACGGTTCCGTTCATTGAAACCACAGTTTCAAAAGGGCGCATCGAAATGATTTTAAAAAATAAAACCTTAGCATCGAATTGGACGCTCCATGAAAATGGTACGGAATTGAAGCAAGTAGAAAATGGAAAATGGATCACATACCGTACGAAAGGGACGCATGCATTTACATTCGATTACACAGATGCGAAAGCTGCGAATAAATCGGATTCCCTATCAACAACAGTAGAACAACCCAACTTTCCTGATGTAACTTCAGCGAATTGGTTTGCCCCCCATATCAGCTATTTGTTCTCAAACAATATGATGAGTGGATACAAAGATGGCAGCTTTAAACCGTTTAAAAATATCACAAGAGGCGAAGCTGTTATTTTGTTAGGGCGTGCCAGAGGCTGGGATGGAACGCAGCGGGAGACGAAATTTAATGATGTCGGTCAAGGAAACAGCGCATCCGGCTATATTCAAAGTGCATTTGAACTAGGAGTAATCTCGGGATTCTCCGATGGCAATTTTAAACCTTATCAAGCTGTAACGCGTGCGGAAATGGCAATCTTGCTTTACAAAGCGTATGGTTTTGATTACGATTCGACAAAATCGATGCCATTCAAAGATGTAACAACGAACATGGCTTCATATGAGTCGATCCATGCCATTACACAACAAGGCATTACAACGGGCATCAGCAGTAATGCCTATGGACCTTCAAACTTCATGAACCGTCACGCTTTCGCGGTTTTCCTGGCTCGAACAGAAAGTCCAACACAATTTAAATAAACTCAAAAAGTTTGTACCCTAGTCAAAATGGGGTGCAAACTTTTTTTGTTACCCACTTTTATGGATAATAAACCAATAAAAAGGAAAAGTTACACATTTGTAATGCTGTTGTAACAAAAAATAGGTTTAAGTCTGTTAAGGTTAAATTAATTAAGAAAACATTCCCAGCGATTCATTGTCTGATCAACAGAGGGTCCAAAACTACTATGAGGTGAAAACTTGAAGAACCGTATAATACTTTTAATTGTTGCTGTATTGATACTTTCAGCAAGTCCGTTAATGACATCAGAAGCCAAAGCCAATGGAAATCTATCAGAAGAAATTGCAGCTTATGCATTGAAATTTAAAGGAGTACCTTATAAGTTCGGAGGAACAACAACTGCGGGATTCGATTGTTCAGGCTATATCCTTTATGTCTATAAACATTTCGGAATTTCATTACCAAGAACATCAGCGGAACAATTCAATGTTGGAAAAGCTGTTTCAAAATCAGATCTTCAAAAAGGAGATCTAGTGTTTTACGCCAATACATATAAGCCGGGTATTTCACATACTGGTGTTTATCTAGGTAACGGCAACGTCATTTCTGCTGAAAGCCGCGGAATAAACATTTCAAATATCTATACGAACCCTTATTGGGGTCCTAAATATGCAGGAGCAAGACGCGTGATTAGCGAGGCTGCAGCTGAACCTGTTGTAGCATCGAAACCTGTGGCATTGCCACCGGTTACCGATGGAAACTTTGTTGATGTAGCAACGACTCATCCAGCTTACGAAGCGATCAAGACTTTAAACTTAGACGGAGTTATCAATGGTTATGACCGTCAAGATTTCCGTCCGGATACAGATGTTACCCGTGGCCAAGCAGCTACGATGGTGAACAAAGTATTGAAACTTACAGCTAACAACCCAGTAGCATTCCGGGACGTAGCACCAAACCACGCGTTTGCAAAAGATATTGCAGCGATGAACGAAGCGGGAATCCTTTCTGGATTCAACAATGGTGCATTCGGAATGTATTCGCCATTAACTAAATCTCAATTGGCGATTATATTAGAACGTGCGTTCAATTTGTCGAAAGCACAAGAAGTCCAAGCTCAAACAGCTTCAGTAAGATACTTGGATGTAACTTCATCGACATTTGCTTACAAATCGATTCTTGCCTTAAAAGCAGTGGATGAAACGACTGTTTTCCAAACATCTAATTTTTACGGGAATTACAACGCTGATCGTGCTGAATTTGCAGCTGCTCTTTACAGTGCGATGAGAGTCAACTAATATTAGGAAACTCTTTGTCTTATAGGCAAAGAGTTTTTTTTGAAAAAAATTCTAAAATAGTTGATAAAAGAGTAATAATTAAACGGAAATAACAGTATCGTAAGTATTTTGTATCATAAATAGTATGGAATTACCAAAAAGTCTTTTTAAAAGTAACAAAATGGTATAAACTAATAACAGGCATAAATAAGGAGGAAACAATGAAGAATTTAACTAAAATTGTAACAGCAGGTGTCTTGGCACTAGGGCTATTAGGCACCTCGTCGACAAGCTATGCGAACGATATAAAGCCAGGAAGCGCACTGGAAATCGAAATGCAAGCAATGATTGACCGTGGAATCCTGATGGGATATCCGGATGGTTCATACAAACCATCTGCAAGTGTAACGCGTGGGCAATTTGCCGCTTTCATCGGCCGTGCATTAGAATTGCCAGCAGGTTCACACGCTTTCAAAGACGTAGCAGCCGATTCTAAACTGAATGCAGAAATCGGAAAAGTGAATGCTGCAGGTATCATGGCCGGCTTAACGGATGATAGATTTGCTCCAGATGCACTGATCACGCGTGATCAGGTCGCTATGACAATCGAAAATATGATCAAATACACCGGCATGAAACTGACGCCGAAACGCATGGAATTTACAGATGCATCGGTAATGAATTCCGTTACATTAAACGCAGTTTTTAATATCGCAAATTATGAAATCGTCTTCGGTTATCCGAGCAGCAATGTTTCTCCGGCAACGTATTCATTCAAACCGAAAAATAACGCAACACGGGAACAGGCGGCAGCGTTCATTTACCGTTTTTTGACGGCTTATGAAGCAACACCGGTGGAAAATCCACCAGTAGAGGAGCCGACGACTCCAGAAAAACCGCCAGTAGATACAAAATTCTATCTCGGTTACGTCGAGAATGGCAAGTTAGTGAAACAAGAATATGGCCACGAAGCCTATCTTACATCTGCTGAATCGTTCAAGAACACTCCTTCAGCAGATGTGATCTATCAAGGCGATGACATCATCCGCGTTAAATCGGGTATTGCTTATGCAGATCGAATTATCAATAACCAAGGTGTCTATGCCAATATCTATTTGGACTCCGCTTTTACAAAACCGGTAACATACATCGAATATGGGCGTGAAATCCGTTATATCGATGCGAATGACAAATTCGTTAAAGTACAGGTAGGCGGGACAATCGGCTACGCGAAACAAAGCGAAGTGAATTTCGTGCCATCTGATTTGATGGTTAACCGTGATTATTACACTGTGAACCAATGGGGTACATTGACGTTCCATCAATACAATTACGCTAAAAAAGCAGCAGCCAGCTATTCGATCGGACCTGCCCCTTCAGGCATGCAACAGAATGTGAAATACTACAGCCACGATGGTGTTCATTTTGCAGCAGGCAGTTCAAAAGTTACGCATTATCCATATTTCCAATACCAGTCGATTCGTACGAAAACATCGTATACTGCTGAAGAGCTCGACAGCTATATCATGCAACGTTTAAATGAAGTGAACAACATCTACTCGAAATACAAAGACGCTTCGACAAAATCGAAACTGATTGGAACTGGTAAACATTTCATCGCGCTTCAAAACCAATACAACGTCAACGCTTTGTATATGTTGGCAGCAGCCATGCATGAAAGTGA